>JAGBYV010000092.1 GCA_017628595.1 Alistipes sp. | reverse complement strand
GAGCGGCTGACCGTCAGCGTGCGTGCCTGCTCAAGCCCTGTAACGGGATCACACTCATACTCAAAAGCATAGGCATCGGGCAATCCTTCGACCCTGTCGCGGACAACCTCGACAACCTGCCCCACACTCAGACGATCGTCGCACGTACCCGCAATACCACACAGCACCACCCGTGTAGGGTCGTTCATGACCATATGCACTGCCGCACCCGCGGCTGCTTCGGCCATACCTACACCTATGATGGCTACCGTCGCATCGGGTCGCAGAGTACGAAACGGTGCGGCCTCGGCCTCGGTGGGGAAGAGAAAGAGTGGCTTGCCTTCCATATTACTCCTGGCCTACCATGGCCTCAACATCCTCAACAGTGATAGGAATCTGCTTTGAGCCTATCTGCTTTGAGCCTGTCTCGGTTACGATCATATCGTCCTCGAGGCGGATACCACCAAAGTCGCGGTACTCCTCCAGCTTGTCGTAATTAACGATACCCTGACACTTGCCCTCGGCCTTGTACTTGTCGATCAAATCGGGCACGAAGTAGATACCAGGCTCATTAGAGAGCACCGTGCCGGGCTGCAGACGCCACCAAGCGCGGGTGATGCAGCAGGCAGCCTCCTTGGCACGCTCCTCAACCTCAGCAAATGAGAATGAGCGCTCGCCGATATTCTCGCAATCGTGAACATCAAGACCAATGCCGTGGCCCAAACCATGAGGCATAAAGAGATAAGCAGCACCAGCAGCGATAGCATCATCCACCGAGCCACGCACCAGATCCAGCGCCTTCAAGCCCTCGATAAGGGTGCGGAACGCAGCATCGGAATACTCGGTGTACATCATATTGGGACGCAGAGCCGCTGCAGCAGCATCGTGAGCGGCAAGGACAATATTATAGATATCCTTCTGCTTCTGGGTGAATTTTCCATTTACGGGGAAGGTACGGGTGTGATCCGACACATAACCATTAAGATGCTCGCCACCAGCATCGCACAACAGCAGACGACCATCCTGCATAGTGCCCGAGTGGTCGTGGTTGTGAAGTACCTCGCCGTGCTGCGAGAGGATAGTGGTGAACGATACACCAGTGCCATAGCGCAGAGCCATGCCATCGACAATACCTGCAACCTCGTGCTCGGTGCGACCTACGCGAGTATTACGCATAGCGGCAGTGTGCATCTGGTAGCCGATCTCGAAAGCCTCCTCCAGAGCAGCAATCTCCTCCGCACCCTTGCACTCACACATCTGGGCTACGGCAAAGAGCAGATCCCACGACTTGCGGGCGTGAAGCATAGAGGGCTGGATGCCGAGCAAATCGGACATCATAAGAATGGTCTCACCACGATAAGGGGGCAGATAATGAACCTCGCGACCGAGTGAGATAGCACGGCGCACATCCTCCTGCAACTTGGCCATAGGCTTGGACTGGGCTACGCCCACCTCGTCGGCAAAGTTGCGGATTGTAGGCTGGGGACCCATCCAGATAATATCCTCAACGGTGAAGTCGTCGCCATAGAGCGTCTCCTCGCCCGACTCTACATCGATAACGCCAGCCAAAGCGGGTACACTATGACCGAAGAAGTACATAAAGGTCGAGTCCTGACGGAAGTGGAACGTATTGTTGGGATAGTTGAAGGGTGACTCCACGTTACCGGGCAACAGGATAATACCCTTACCAATGCGGCGGCGCAACTCGGCGCGGCGTGCTGAATAGATATCTGCTGTGAACATATTTTTCTGCGTTTACTTTATTTACGAATGAAGTTTTATAGG
>JAGBYV010000091.1 GCA_017628595.1 Alistipes sp. | reverse complement strand
GGGCTTGCCAAACATCACCTCAACGGGGATATGTACCGAGGCGATATTGAACTTACTCTTCTTCACGCTGCGAGTGGCTACATCCGCGATATTGTAGGGCATCACCACTCCACCATCCCGACGCAGCGAGATATCGGGGCTCAGACGATAATTATTTGCCCTTACGCCCAATCCGATGGCTGCGCCCACCTTATGGGTGCGACTATATGCCGAGAGATTAAACAGATTGACTGTCACCTGCGTAGATTTCCAGTTATTCAAATCAAGGAAATCGCCATGTCCCTCGTATGGTGCGCCATAACCCACATTGGAGAGCACGTTCCAGCCTACCTCAACGCTGGGGATGGTAGTGATCGAGCTACGACCAAGGTAAAACGCAGTGCGCGGTTTGGTGCGTATCATCGCAATAGCCGAGGCATGCACCGATGATGGTTGCTTCACGGCGAGCGAGTCCATCTCTCCCAGAAATTCGATTCCATTAACGCCGAGCGAAAACTGCGCCCGAGCGACATCGGCTCCTGCAACAAGAAGCATCAGAGCCAAAACAAGTTTAAAAAAAGAGTGTTTCATATCTTAAAAAGTTGAGTGAGTTTATTGTTCTTTATTCCAACGAAAATATGCTTTCGAGTATATCATCCTGCATCTGTAGCTCCTCGACCTCAATATTGTTGAACATCTTATGAGCGTAGAGTTGCGCCTCCTCGAGCGAGTAGATGGGCTCGCCATTAACGTAACCATAAACCTCGGGGCGAGCAAACCACGCCACACCCACGACAAGAGTTACCATTGCAAGAGCAAGTGCTACACGCTGCCATCCCTGCGTCATGCGTGGTTCGTGCAGGCGCACATTGACACGCTCCGCTCGACACTCCTCAGCATAAGAGCACATAGCTCGCTCGGCCACGCCCCACTCCTTGAAATCGTTATACTCCATAGTTCATGATTTTTGAAAATTCATCCTTTACCTTTTGTCGTGCTCGCGAGTGTGCCATGCGCGCCGCCACCTCGCTACACCCTACCATCTCGGCTATATCCTCGAAAGCCATGCCCTCGACATCGCGCAGGTGGATGACCTCCCTCTCACGCTCAGGCAGACGGGCGATTATCCGTTTGATAAGAGCCACCTCATCTCGACGTTCATCCATCTCAACAAGTTCCGCCACAGCCTCATCGACACTTTCACACCTTCGCCGCTCCCGTTCGCGCAGACGGTCAAGAGCCGCATTGCGTATGGAGGTCATCACCAGCGAACGAAAACCCGTCCGACGCAGCAGAAGGCGTCGCCGCCACAGCCGTTCATAGAGATCCTGAACAGCATCCTCTGCCTCGGAGCGGTCGTGTAGCAGGGCAACGGCATAACGATATGCCGCATCCTTCACACTCAAAAACTCTATGTTCAGCTGCTCACTATTCATCCTTGGGGCAACCCCCTTTCGGGGTAGTAGTCATATATAATACGTAGAAAGCGGGAAAATATAACATCAAAAAAGAAAAAAACACCCTTTTTATGGGTGTTCTACTTCGCGGCGGTTCAGAAGCGCATGCGTGATGGTCAATTCATCGACATATTCCAACTCATCACCAAAACCTATGCCGCGCGCTATGGTCGAGACCTTCACCGTGGGGAAGGCTTTCAAGCGATTCATAATATAGAATAGTGTGGTCTCGCCCTCAACCGATGTGGATATGGCGAGGATAACCTCCCGCACCGAGCCCGAGGCCACCTTATCAATGAGCATATCGATCTTGAGATCAGACGGACCCACACCCTGCATCGGCGAGATGACTCCGCCCAGGACATGGTAAAGACCCCTGTACTGGCGCGTATTCTCAATCGACATCAGATCGCCCACCTGCTCCACAACACATATCGTCGAGCGGTCTCGCTCGGGATTCTGGCATATGGGGCAACGGGCCTCATCGCTCAAATTATTACACTCCACGCAGTGGCGGATATCACGACGAAAGCGCGCTATGCTACCCGTCATCTGCTCCACGGCCTCCACATCCATCTTCAGCAGGTGCATCGCCAGACGCAGTGCCGTACGACGACCTACGCCGGGCAGTTTGGAAAACTCCGAAACGGCATCTTGCAGTAGTTTTGACATTGCTTCGTAGTTTTAGATCTGCTCCAGACGTGACTGCTCGATCCAGCCCTTGCGGCCATCGGCAATGCGAATCTCAATCCAGCCATCAACCTCGTCACCCGTCTCCACGGTCGTACCCTCGTGCAGCACGAAGAGCTCGGTAGAGGAGCGGTCGGGAGAGCTCTTGATCGAAACCGACGAGCTCATGATTACAGCCTCAGATTTATTTATCATTGCACCGCGTGCACTCATAGCAAAGGCAGTGGTAACAAAAAATATCAATCCGCACACAATCATTAAATAGAATCCCGACTTGCGGGCTGAAAGACGTTGCGAAAGCAGATATACAAGCGTAGCAACGAGCGTAGCGACAAGCATAATGAGCGACAAAATTGTCCAGGCATTGCCACCCATCACGTCGCGCAGCGAGCGCATCCACGTGAAGAGGAAGAACTCGGGAATCTCATCAATAATATCTTTGGTTGACTGCTCGGCATACTCCAGGTTATGACGTATATCCTCATCGGCAGGCGCAAGGCGCAGAGCTCGATGATAGAAGAGAATGGCGTGAGCCGTATCACCCTGCTTGAAGTAGGCATTGGCCATATTGTAGTAGAGCGGAGCCGACTGCAAACCCTCGGCGGCAATAGCCTCATAGGTTGAGAGCGCTGCGGCATAGTCGCCACTATTGTAGGCGGCATTAGCCTTCTCCCACAGGGCCATGGCATCCGGGCCAGCAGCCTCGACCGATGCCGACTCGCTCTGGGCATAGGCCGCAGTGCAGAATAGTATGATAGTCAATAACGCGAATAATCTCTTCATGGCTTAACGTTTAATGATTGACTCAATGTGTGAAATAATATTTACACCCTCGGCATAGACGTCACTCATCTGCACCGACTCCGCCGGAGAGTACTGTGCCTCATCGCAACGCGATATGATATCGGTGAAGTGCTGCGCATCCTCCTGGGGACAACCCCTGCGCTGCAACTGCTCGCGGATGTTCTCCTTAGTGAGCGAGGATACGGGGATGTTGAGCTTATCGCTCATATAACCCCACAACGCACGCAGCATCTCCTCGAAGAAGGCGTGGCGATTCTGCTCACGCATGAACTTCTCGGCCTTATTGAAACGCTGAATGGCCACCTTATTGGCACGGCGGTTACGCACCAGCACCGTATTGCGGCTATCGCGGATTCTGCGACGCAGGATGAAGTATGCTACGGTCGCTGCAACAAGGATGAGTGCCAACACTACAAAGTACACTCCACTCAGCATTAGCGGAGCGACAGAGGCCTGCAGTGCGGGATTACCCAGCTTGATAAAGCGGATGTCGCTACCCAGCTGACGTACGCCCTCCTTCGATGTGCCCGTAATGAGCTGTGCCGTTGTAGCGGCTCCAGCCTGCCCGTCGGGTGAGATATTGAGCGTAAGGGGTGCTGACGAGAGAGTTATATAACTCTGCTTCTCGGGGCTGAAGAAGGTGAACTCGATAGGCGGCACATCATACTCACCCTCGGCACGTGCAATGAAGGGGTACTCGAACTGACGATAACCCGTAGTGCCGGCCGTAGTGCTGTTGATATTCTCGGTCGATCGCACATCGTAGAGCTCGAACGACGAGGGAAGGTTAAGCTTCGGTGCCTCGAGGAAGGTGATATTGCCCGTACCCGAGATGCGGACAGTATATGATGCGGCCGAATTGGCCTTAAGCTCCGTAGCGGGGAGCTGTGTATCCATAGTAAACGAACCGACAGCACCCGTAAACGAAGAGGGTGCACCTGCGGGCAACTCCTTGACGGTAACACGCACGGCACCAGTAGTGAGCTTGCGAGGAACGTTATAGACCTCCGATCCGCCTCCAAAGAAGGGATCAAAAGCGCGTGATGAGCGCATAATGACCTGCGCTATGGCCGTAATATCAGCGGGCTCAATAGTGAGCACACCTGCCTGCTGGGGATACAACAGATACTCCTTGATGACCTGCGAGTCGTAGACCTTGCCATCGACGGTCTGACGCGTGGGACGGTAGTTGTCGGTTGACAACTCCTGCGACCAGAAACCGTTGAAAGAGGGCAGTTTGGCATTCTCGAAACCGGCAATGCTGGCACGCGTATAGAGCGTGAGCGAAGCGCGGATGGGCTCGCCCTGATATACCTCCGTACGAGAGAGGTTAAGACGCAACAGGATGTCGTCCTGCGCAATCTGATTCTGCACGGCTGTACCCTGCTCGGCCGCAGCCTGCTGCTGGCGCTGCGCCGACTGCTCGACAACTTCGATGGGGGTAGCCTTGGTCGTAAACTTTTTGCCATCGACCTCAACTTCTGCGGCTCCAATGGTAATGTTACCCGCCGATTGTGCCATCACCACATATGTGATGGTGTAGGTGGTCTTGCTGCTGCTCACGCCATTGATCGACTGGAACGATCGTCCCGTAGCCGTCGTGGGGCCAGCCAGCACCTCCAGACCTTCGAATGAAGGGGTGTGGAAACTGTCGCCATCGGGCTTGCCGTTGGTGAGCACAAACTCTACGCGAAACATCTCACCCGCAGTGACGATGAGCGGAGTGTTGATCTCGAAAGTAACATTACCATCGGCACGTGACGTAAAAAAAGTCAACGTGGCGACAAGTAGAAGAATAGTATGTCTTAAGAGTGATTTCATCTGCTGTGGTCTTAGTCCTCAACAAAACGTAACATTGCCGCGATTTATTTCGCGGCAAAGGTAAAAAACGAAGTTTTGCACCCCATTTGAGGTGCAAAACTTCTATTTGGTTAAATTTTAGTGTGCGTACTCTGCAAAGAAGTCGTTACCCTTATCATCAACGATGATGAATGCGGGGAAGTTCTCTACATAGATCTTGCGAACAGCCTCCATACCAAGCTCGGGGAAGTCAACAACCTCAACGCTCTTGATAGAGTTCTTTGCCAATACGGCTGCGGGGCCACCGATAGAACCGAGGTAGAAGCCACCGTTAGCCTTACAAGCGTCGGTTACAGCCTGTGAGCGGTTACCCTTCGCTACCATAACCATTGAGCCGCCAGCCTTCTGGAACAGATCAACGTAGGGATCCATACGACCTGCTGTAGTGGGGCCGAACGAACCTGAAGCCATACCCTCGGGAGTCTTCGCGGGACCTGCGTAGTATACGGGGTGCTTCTTGAAGTACTCGGGCATAGGCTGACCCTCGTCGAGCATCTGCTTGATGCGTGCGTGAGCGATGTCACGAGCCACGATCAGAGTACCCTTAAGGTTCAAACGTGTCTTGATGGGGTACTGAGTCAGAATCTCGCGTACCTTATCCATACCCTCGTCGAGGTCGATATCCACTGCGGGGCTCATTGCGGGAGCCTGTGCGGGCAGGAAGCGTGCGGGGTTCTTCTCCAGCTTCTCAACGAAGATACCCTCAGGAGTGATCTTAGCCTTGATATTACGGTCAGCCGAGCAGCTTACGCCGATAGCCACGGGGCAGCTCGCTGCGTGACGGGGAGCGCGGATAACGCGAACATCGTGAACGTAGTACTTACCACCGAACTGGGCACCCATACCCATCTCCTGGCACATCTTGGTGATCTTCTCCTCCCACTCGATATCGCGGAAGCAGCGGCCACCCTCATTACCCGATGTGGGCAGGTGATCGAGATAACCAGCTGAAGCCTTCTTTACGGTTGAAAGACACATCTCAGCCGATGTACCACCGATACATACTGCGAGGTGGTAGGGAGGACAAGCCGATGTACCCAGATCCTTGAGGTGATCAGCAAAGAACGCCATAAGCGACTTCTCGTTCAAGAGAGCCTTGGTCTGCTGATAGAGGAAGGTCTTATTAGCTGAGCCACCACCCTTGGTGATGAACAAGAACTCATACTCCATAGAGCCGGGGTGACCAGCGTAGATGTCGATCTGAGCGGGGAGGTTGGTACCAGAGTTCTTCTCCTCGGTCATAGTGAAGGGAACAACCTGCGAGTAGCGGAGGTTGCGCTCCTTGTATGTCTCGTAAACACCCTTTGCAATGCACTCAGCATCGTCAGCACCGGTGTAAACATCCTCACCCTTGTGACCGATGCAGATAGCAGTACCTGTATCCTGACAGGTGGGGAGCTCACCCTCGGCAGCCACAACCTGGTTGCAGAGCATGGTGTATGCTACGAACTTATCGTTGTCCGATGACTCGGGATCCTCCAGGATGTTAGCCAGCTTCTGCAAGTGTGAGGGACGGAGATAGAACGAAACGTCGCTGTAAGCGCGCTTTGAGAGCAACTCCAGACCCTTGGGGTCAACCTTCAAAATCTTACGTCCGTCGCACTCTACGACCTTCACGTAATCCTTGGTCACGAGTTCATACTCGGTAGTATCCTTCTCAATGGGATAGGGTTCCTGATAGATAAAATCAGCCATAATTCTCTTTTATTTTATTTGTTTACAAAATATTTCTACAGTCCAGCGGCCCGACAAAGGCCTATCGGCCATACGGCCAAATGTAATAAAAATCTCCGCAAATTTATAAAAATAAAGTGTAATTAACAATATTACCGTTTTTTTTACTCCGAAAGGGGTAAAATAGCCCGCTTTTACGTATATTTGCCGAACAAAACAGATGGCAAAAATCCAAAACAATAAAACCCGTTTACGATGAAAAAGATTATCGCATCGCCCCTCGCGCCCAAGGCCGTGGGTCCCTATTCTCAGGCTGTTGAGAGCAACGGCACACTCTATGTTTCAGGTCAGCTCCCCATCGATGCCTCAACGGGCAAGATGGCAGAGGGTATCGAGGAGCAGACTCGCCAGTCGCTCACCAATCTGCGCTACATCATCGAGGAGGCCGGCTACACTCTGGCCGACGTAGTGAAAGTAACTGTATTACTGGACAATATCGCCGATTTTGCAGCTATGAACGGCGTCTATGCAACCTTCTTCACAGAGCAGATGCCTGCCCGCGTATGCTATGAGGTTGCCAAGCTGCCCATGGGTGCAATGGTAGAGATCGATGCTACCGTTACTCGATAAGCAAAGCGAAAGAAAAAATATTCTTTTCTGAAAAATATGCGTCGGAGCGTGCTCTGGCGCATGTTTTTATTTTTTGTTGAAAAGTTGTGAAAATATTGTGCCGAAACAGTTGGTTGGCGCTGGAAAAATTAAGACCTTTGTAATGGTGATTCTCGCCCCTTTATAAATTTGCACACACAATCGCAATATATAAACAAAAAAATACAAAGCACTTATGTCAAAAGACCCCAAAAACCTCACCGAAGTGAGTTACAATGACGCCGTTGCTGCGTCGAAAGAGTACTTCGCCGGTGACGACCTGGCCGCTACCGTATGGGTGAGCAAATATGCGCTGAAGGATTCCTACGGCCATATTTATGAGCGCACACCCGAGGATATGCACCACCGTATCGCCGCTGAGCTGGAGCGCATCGAGAACAAGTATCCCAACCCCATGAAGCAGGATGAGATCTTCTCGTTGCTCGACCATTTCCGCTACATCATCCCCCAGGGTGGCCCCATGACCGGTATCGGTAACAACCTGCAGGTTGCATCACTGTCAAACTGCTTCGTGATCGGTAACCGCAAGCACGCCGACTCTTATGGTGGTATCTTCCGTATGGACGAGGAGCAGGTACAGCTCATGAAGCGTCGCGGCGGCGTCGGCCACGACCTCTCGGAGTTGCGCCCCACAGGCACTCCCGTATTGAACTCGGCACTCACCTCTACAGGTATCGTTCCCTTCATGGAGCGCTACTCAAACTCTACACGTGAGGTGGCTCAGGATGGCCGTCGCGGAGCGTTGATGCTCTCGCTCTCGGTTAAGCACCCCGATGCTGAGCGTTTTATTGATGCAAAAACACAGTCAGGCAAGGTGACCGGTGCAAACGTTTCAATCAAGCTCGATGACGAGTTCATGCGCGCAGCACAGGCAGGCAAGCCCTACAAGCAGCAGTTCCCCATCACGGCCGAGAAGCCCAAGATGGAGGTAGAGATAGACGCCAAGAAGTTGTGGGAGAAGATTATCCACAATGCATGGCAGTCAGCCGAGCCCGGCGTATTGTTCTGGGATACAATCATTCGTGAGAGTGTGCCCGACTGCTACGCAGACCTCGGTTTCACAACCGTATCTACCAACCCCTGCGGCGAGATTCCCCTCTGCCCCTATGACAGCTGCCGTCTGCTGGCACTGAACCTTCTGAGCTACGTGGAGAACCCCTTCACCAAGGATGCAAAGTTCAACTTCGATCTCTTCCGCGAGCATGTAGGCAAGGCTATGCGTATGATGGATGACATCATCGACCTGGAGCTGGAGAAGGTTGACCTTATCATCAACAAGGTGGCAAGCGATCCCGAGGAGGCTGACATCCGTCACGTCGAGCACGAGTTGTGGCTCAAGATCAAGGATATGGCACTGCGCGGTCGTCGTACAGGCTTGGGTATCACTGCTGAGGGTGATATGCTGGCAGCGCTGGGTCTGCGCTATGGCTCTGACGAGGCTATCGATTTCGCAGTGGAGGTACACCGCACATTGGCACTCGCAGCTTATCGCGCATCAGTCAAGATGGCCGAGGAGCGTGGTGCGTTCCCCATCTATGATGCAGCCCGCGAGGCATCGAACCCCATGATCGAGCGTATCAAGGAGGCTGACCCCGAGCTCTACGCCGAGATGGTAAAGCATGGCCGTCGCAACATCGCAATGTTGACAATTGCTCCCACGGGTACCACTTCGCTCATGTCGCAGACTACATCTGGTATTGAGCCCGTATTCCGCCCCGTATACAAGCGTCGTCGCAAGATCAATCCTTCGGACAAGGGTAAGGTTGCCGACTTCGTTGATCAGATGGGCGAGAAGTTCGAGGAGTACTATGTATATCATCACCAGTTTGTTAAGTGGCTGGAGAAGAATGGCTACGACACAACAAAGCTGCAGTCTATCCCCGAGGACGAGCTCGCATCATGGCTCGAGGCATCGCCCTACCACGGTGCAACAGCCAACGACATCGACTGGGTTGCCAAGGTGCGTATGCAGGGTGCTATC
>JAGBYV010000090.1 GCA_017628595.1 Alistipes sp. | reverse complement strand
CTTATTAAACATTATTTTATCTTTAGTAAATTTGGGTTTTCATTCAATTTGCTATCCTCGCATGGCAAGCTTGCCGAGGATTTTCCTGCCGAGGCTACTTGTTCATTGCCTCATCGCGGCGTATCTCACGCAACTCACGTGCCGGCACACCGCCCACAATCATATTCGGAGCCACATCCTTATTGACAACCGCTCCGGCGGCGATGATAGCATTCTCGCCAATGGTCACACCCGGAAGAATCATAGCACCCGCGCCAATCCATACGTTACGACCAATGTGGATGGGTGCCGTTAGAAGCGTATGACGCAACGTCGGCTCCTCGGGGTGTCCCTCGGTGAGGATCTTCACATCGGGAGCGATGAAGACGTCGTCCTCGATGGTGATGCCGCCCTGATCGAGGAACGTGCAGCCAAAATTGATGAATACTCCCTTGCCTACGCGTGTATTCTTACCGAAAGCTGTGTAGAAGGGCGGAAACATACGCACCTGCAGATCCTCCTGTCCCCAGATCTGGGAGAGCAGAGAGGTGATCTCATCGGGCGTATGATACTTGCCATTGAGCTCAGCGACAAGCGCACGAGTCTTCTCAAACTCCTGCCACAGCGCGGGATAATCGGGGTCGTCGTGTGTAATCAGATCGCCACGACGCATACGCTCAATAACATTACTCATCTTTTGGCTCCTCCTCTGTAATAATAAAATCCGTTATATCCATCTCGCGCATCTGCGTGATGGCCTTGGGGAAGATGGTGCGGAAACGCATCATCTCGATGATGGCTTCCTCCTTTGTCAGGTACTCACCCGCAGCGACATAGAACGAGGGGCTCTGGTAGTACATCTGCACCTCGATGTCGGGGAAATTCTCCTCGAACTTCTCCTTCGCCTCCACGGCATTCTCTCTGGCTCGCGACGAGTTATCCGAGAGCAACAGGATGGTGTAGCCATTCACCTTCGTGCGGCGCGGACGGCTCTCCACCTGACGCACCGACTCCGACACATCGCTCTGCTCCACAACGGTAACCTTATTGCCACCCACAGCCAGACGGCTCTTCATGGCCGACACACTCTGCGCCGAGGCATCTACGGCAAGCACTGCAAAGAGTGCCACAAAAAATATTTTCATCAATCGCTTCATATCTATTTCGTTACTTGTTTTCACCACCAATCAATTGCCACAGCATCTGCAACTGCTCCGGACTGAGCACCTGCTCCAGCGGCACGGGTTCCTGCTCATCCTTAATGTATGCCATACGTGAACGCAGAGCCACCTGCCAGTCTATGGCTATCTGGTCGGCCTCCTCGCGCTGCAACGCCTCACGAAAGGCCAGCGTCTGCGACGTGCGCTGCACGGCAAGATGCAGAGGCAACTCCACAATGCTGCGACTGCGGGCCGGCACTACTACCTTATCCTCGAGCGAGAGCATAGCCACACGGCGCGAGGAGTAACTTATCCTGCAACGGGCCGAGAGCAGCTTGATGCGTGCCGAGGGATTTTCAACATCCACACTAAGCAGCACATGCGATGGCCAGCCGTCCCTCTCATCGAGAGTCTGCACCTCCACGCCATGAATCACGGGCATAGCCCTGTGGCCACACCCGACAAGGAGCAGACAGAAGAGCGCTATGAACCCTGTACGCCACATCGTTATGGCTTTTGACCGATATAAATCTGCGCAATACCCATACTCAGGCTCTTGCGACGACACTCCTTAAAGCCGGCATGGCGCATGATGTCGAGGAAACGCTCGGGATCGGGGAATTCCTCGATCGAGTCGGGCAGGTAGTCATACGCCTTGCGATCCTTCGAAATAAGGCCACCCACAGGCTTCATCACATGGTTTGAGTAGAGTCGGTAGAAGTATCTTACCAGCGGGTTGCGCGGCGTAGAGAACTCCAGGATGACGATGTGGCCACCAGCGCTGAGCGCGCGGCCAATCTCGAGCAGCGAGCCATCTATATCGCCGAAGTTACGGACACCGAATGCCACCGTCACAACATCGACAACGCCATCGCCAATATCCAAATGCTCGGCCTCGCCCTGATAGAGGGCTATATGGTCGTCCAGACCCTGACGGCGCACCTTCTCGGCCGCCACAGCGAGCATATTCTCCGACAAATCCACACCCATGATGTGAGCCTTCGGGATTCGTTTTGCCATTTTGATTGCCAGATCGCCCGTACCTGTTGCCAGGTCGAGGATACGCTGGGGCTTCATTCTGCGCACGAGGCGCACCACACGACGGCGCCACAGCTTATCGATCGAGAGCGAGAACAGATGGTTCAGACGATCGTATGTAGGTGCAATGTTGTCGAACATCTGCTGCACCTCCTCCTTTTTGGTTTTTTGAGAGTTATATGGTTTCATAATCTACAATTTATAGCGCAGTGTACGCTCGGGCTTGATGCCTGCCACCACCACCGAGGGCAGAAGCATAACCACGATAGCCACTGCAAACGAGCCCACGTTAAGCCAGAGCCACCACCAGCCAATATCGATGGGCAGCACCGAGAGCATATATCCCGTAGGATCCAGCCTGATCACCTGCCACTGCCACTGCACCAGTGCCAGCACACCGCCGATAAGGTTTCCCCACACCGCACCACGCACAAAAATCAGCGCCGCGCGATAGAGGAATATGCGTCGGATGGCTGCCGTACGCAATCCCAGAGCCTTCAGCGCACCGATCATGCCTATGCGGTCGAAGACCATGATGAGCATAGCCGCTGCCATATTGAAAAGCAGTACCACCATCATGATGATGATCACGACACGTGCTATGACCGTATGTGCCTGCATCCAGTCGAAGATGACGGGATGACGCATCTGCAGCGTTGCCGCCAGCGTTGACACGAAGCCCTCATCCTGGCCTGCCTGCTGGAAGATCTCCTCATCCAGAGCTGCCGCCACGTCGTCCACCTGATAGCCATCGGCTATGGCCACATCATAGCCCGACACCCGATCATCGGCTATGGTCACCTCGCGTCTTACGTCGCGCTCATCGCACAGAGCCACTACGCGGTCCATCTCCTCGAAGCCGGTATGATAAAGGCCCACCACCTTGAAGGCATCACGGCGCGGACGGTTATCCTCCACAAAGAGCATCTCCACTCTGTCACCGACGCCTATGCCCAGCTGCGATGCAGTCTTGCGCGACAGGAGCATCTGCCTGCCTCGCTGCGCGGCCTCAAAATCGGGCAATGCGCCCTCAACAAGACGGCTCTGCCACCACTCGGTGTTGTAGCTCGTCCCCACGCCCTTGAGCTGCAGCCCCACTACATTGTCGCCACACTTGGCCATACCCTCCGTAGCGACATAGGGTGCTACCCAGGCCACGCCATCGGTCGCAGCCACTCGTTGCAGCAAATCACTGCTTAGCGGGATTGACTTATCCGTACCCGAGAGCGTAGCGACATCGACAATGCGGATATCGGCACCAAAACCGCTCAGGTCGGCATAAATCTGCCTACGAAAGCCCTGCACAACAGCCAGCGTGAGTATCATGGCTGCCATGGCCAGCGCCACCGTCACGGTAGCAATGCGCGACATGACCGAAGTTCGCGATTGGCTGTCGCTCTGAGCCGTGCGGCGGGCTATGAGATACTCAAGACTCTGCATCTATTTTACTTAAGGCGCAGGCCCCGGGCCCACGATACTTATTTATAATAAAAAATCTGTACAAAGTTATGCAAAAATTTCTTACTTTTGCACCATTAATGGATAGTGTGATGCCTTTTCTCGCCTTTTTGTGCGTCGGGCGTACGTTTTATTGCATTAAAACGTTATTTTTGAAACACTGGTATTAAACTAAAAACAAAAAGCGATGTTAGATTTATTGCAAGCAGTACAGGATTACTACTCTTATTCATATGCAGACCCCTCGATGGGTATCTCTTCAGGCGGATCAATCATCCTTATGGGTGTGATCGGTATAATCGGCTACATCGTGCAGGCACGTCTGCAGTCGGTATTTGCCAAATATTCGCAGGTGCCATTCCCCAACGGAATGACAGGCGCAGAGATAGCCGAGAAGATGTTGCGCGAGAACAACGTACATAACGTGAAGGTGACACACGTACGCGGACAGCTCACCGACCACTTCAACCCCTCGACGATGACCGTCAACCTGAGCGACAGCGTATATGCCTCACGCTCAATAGCCGCCGCAGCGGTGGCCTGCCACGAGTGTGGTCACGCCATACAGCACGCACGCGGATATGCGCCCCTGGTGATGCGCTCGGCATTGGTGCCTGTGGTGAACTTCGCATCACGTGCCGCAACGTGGGTGATTATCGCTGGTATTGCGATTATGGCCTCAACGAACTCTACAACGGTATGCTGGATAGGTATAGCAATGATTG
>JAGBYV010000089.1 GCA_017628595.1 Alistipes sp. | reverse complement strand
GCCATATTTTAAGTTCATAGTAAGTATCTATTTTATTGCAAGCAAAGATACACGTTCAAAGAGATAATCACAAAAAAAGTCCGCAAAAAAGCGGACTTTTATATAAAGTGTAGTGGAAATTTTACTTCGCAAGCAGACGCTTAACCTCCTCGGGGTTATCTGTTGTGATGTAATCAACCTTCTGATCTATACACCACTGAATACGCTCTGTATCGTTTACCGTCCAGACATTTACCGTCAAGCCCAGAGCCTGGCTCTGCTTGATCCACTCGGGATGCTGCTGCATAACACCGATATTGTAGTCGATACCCGTGTAACCCAAACCCTTGCAATATTCGGGAGTGAGTGTACCATTCAGGTATGCCACTTTAATACCCTTGGGGCCATACTTCACCAACTCGTCGCACACATGCTGACGGAAAGCGATATACTCAACATCATTTACCAGCTTATGCTTCTTGACCATCTTGAGAACATTCTGCACAACACGAGTCTCGCGTGAGGGAGTATTGTGATCCTTGATCTCGATAATGAGCTTCGTGCGTGTATTCTTCTTGGCCTGAACAAGATACTCCTCCAAAGTAGGCAACACCTCACCATTCTCCAATACCTGAGCACGCAGAGTGGCAAAATCGGTCTGCTGCACATTATACTTGACATGCATAGGGCCATGCACAACTACCAGCACGCCATCAGAGGTCTCGTTGATATCGCACTCCGAGCCAAAAGCTCCAAAATCCTGTGCATTCTGCAGTGCAGAGAGCGAGTTACGCACAGAGTTCTTCGTAGCATGGAATCCGCGGTGGGCGATAATCTGCGTTGTCTGTGCAAAAAGTGCCGTAGAGGCACAAAGGCAAAGCGCCAGGGTCAATAATTTCTTCATTACTCGTTATTTTAGATTGTTCCTAAATATCATAATTGTCAAACAAAGATATACATTTATTTACAATTTTCTTCTCAACGCACCTAATATTATAAAATATGGGGCACATTTTCTCCACGATGATGATGAAAACATTTTTTTTCTTAACTTTGTAGGTGCGCATCATTTTTGCGCTCAAAACAACCTAGTATAATAACAGAAAAAGAATATGAGCAAATATTCATTACCACAGAATGGCGGCCTTCGTCTGGAAGGAACACCGAAGGATATTATCCATCGCTTCGAGAAGATCCCTACCTCGATTTTCGAGATCGAGAGCGATGGCGTTGAATACATCGTATCGCAGATCATTAAAGCCATCACTAAACACGAGGCCAAGAACAGCAAGCGCTTGTTCGCGCTGGGTCTTACCACCGGCCGTACTCCGCTTGGTGTGTATCACGAATTGGTGCGTCGCCACAAGAACGGCGAGGTATCGTTCAAAAACGTAGAGGTATACAGTCTCGACGAGTTCTACCCCATCAAAGCCACCGAGCAGCAGAGTCGCAACTTCCGAATTCACGATGAGTTCCTCTCACAGGTGGATATTCTGCCCGAGAATATACATATTATAGATGGTTCAACCCCTATTGAGCATATTTCCGAGTACTGCATCAACTATGACCGCATGGCACGCAACATCGATCTGCTGGTTATCGGTATGGGAGAGCATGGACAGATCGGATTCAACGAGCCTGGCTCCTACGCCAAATCCATCACTCGCATGGTGCAGCTTTCCTACCAGTCTCGCAAGGCTCAGGCCGGCCTTTTCTTTGGTGTAGAGCACACTCCCAAGATGGCTATTACGATGGGTATCAGCACCGTCATGAGCGCCCGCCACATCATTCTTATGGCATGGGGCGAGGATAAGGCTGATGTAGTAGGCAAGGTTGTCGAAGGTGAGGCAACACGTCTTATCCCTGCATCACTTCTGCAGAACCATCCCTCGATCGAAGCCGTCGTAGATGACCCCGCAGCCGATATGCTCACCGTAAAGAAGAGTCCGTGGCTTGTAGGCCCCTGCGAATGGACTCCACGTATGGTACGCAAGGCGGTAGTATGGTTGTGCGAAACGGTCAAGAAACCGATCCTCAAGCTCACCTATCAGGATTATATCGAAAACTCTCTGGGCGAGATGCTTGAGGCGGTACAGAAGAGCTATCACGCTATAAATATTGAGGTATTCAACGACCTGCAGCACACCATCACGGGCTGGCCAGGAGGAAAGCCCAATGCCGACGACACGACACGACCTGTACCCTCGCAGCCATTCCCCAAGCGTGTGATTATATTCTCACCCCACCCCGATGACGATGTGATCTCTATGGGAGGAACATTTATACGCCTGGTTGAGCAGGGACATGATGTACATGTTGCATATGAGACATCTGGCAACGTAGCCGTACACGATGATGTTGTAATTCAGGATCTTGACACCGCCCGCGAACTTGGCCTTGGTGACCGTGTTGAGGAAATTCGACAGGTTATTGCCCAGAAGAAGAAGGGAGAGCCTGAGCCTCGTGTTCTGCTTGACATCAAGGGTGCCATACGTCGTGCCGAAGCGCGTGCCGCAGTGCGCTCATTTGGACTTAACCCCGACACGAATGCCCACTTCCTTAACCTGCCATTCTACGAAACAGGCGGTATTAAAAAGGGACAACGCACAGATAAGGATATAGAGATTATCACCAACCTGTTGCAGCAGATCAAGCCTCATCAGATCTACCTTGCGGGCGACCTGGCCGATCCACACGGCACGCACCGCGTATGTACGGAGGCTGTTCTGGAAGCTCTGCATCGCTTGAAGGAGGCTGGCGAGGAGTGGCTCTCGGAGTGTGTGATATGGCTCTACCGAGGCGCATGGATGGAGTGGGAGATCGGCATGGTCGACATGGCTGTACCGTTGAGTCCCGACGAGTTAATCAAGAAGCGCCACGCTATCTACCGTCACCTCTCACAGAAGGATATCGTGCCATTCCCAGGCGATGACAGCCGCGAGTTCTGGCAGCGCGCAGAGGAGCGTACGCAAAACACCGCACGCCTGTACGATCTGTTGGGCATGGCGGAGTATCAGGCAATTGAAGTATTTGTTAAAATGAAGATATAATTATGAGACTGATTATCGAAAATACAGCAGCCGATGCTGGTCGTTGGGCAGCTAACTACGTTGCCGATCAGATTAATGCAAAGGCAAAGACAAGCAGCGAGCCCTTCGTGCTGGGACTCCCCACAGGCTCTACACCCCTCGGCATGTATGCCGAGCT
>JAGBYV010000088.1 GCA_017628595.1 Alistipes sp. | reverse complement strand
GTTGCCCCACGGGACAACCTCTTTTTTGTTGTGCATAAAGCCATTAGTAGGTCATTGTAACCTCCAGCTCCTAAGCGTGTTCGATCATCTTCTGCAACTCGCTCTCGCTGGGAACACGGTTAACCAGGTTCTTCTCGGCATTAACCTCCTCCAGCTTCTTCTGCAAGTTAGCAGCTACGCGGTGACGGAACTCCTTAACTGTATCAACACCAGCAGCCTCCAGCAACTCTGAGAACTGGGGACCTACGCCCTTTACACGGAACAGGTCGGCGTGGTTGGTCCAGCGAAGGATCAACTTCTCGCTGATCTCAGTCTTCTCAGCCATCTCCTTGCGGCCCTTAGCCGATGCGCACGCTGCGAGCAGATCCTCGGGAGTCTTAACACCAGCGGCCTCTAGTTTTGCAGCATAAGTCTCACCTATGCCCTCGATGTCGATAATCTTGTATGCCATAATGTCAATAATTTTAGGTTAGATTAATATTCTGATTTCAAATTTAATAAAAAAAATCAAAGTCCCGTTTTTTTGTCCTACTTTTTTACTCAAACCAACGTTATTTTGTACCTTTGTGCGAAAATTGAAGATTATGCAACGACATATAGATATCAACGATTTCGACTATCCATTGCCCGATGAGCGCATTGCCAAGTTCCCCCTGGCGGAGCGTAGCGACTCGCAACTGCTCATCTATCGCAATGGCGAAATCACTAAGAGCCACTTCCGTTCACTAGCCGAGCATCTGCCTGCGGGATCGATGCTGGTATTTAATAATACTCGTGTTATCCGTGCCCGTCTGATTATGCACAAGGAGTCGGGTGCACGCATCGAGGTCTTCTGTCTTGAGCCTCACTCTCCATCGGACTATGAGCGTGCTTTTGCGGTGAAGGGCTGCTGTGAGTGGAGCTGCATTGTGGGTGGAGTGAAGAAGTGGAAGCAGGGACACATTGCAATCAACTTCGATTATGAAGGAGCTCCCTGCTCGTTGCGAGCAACGCTCGTTGAGCGAGGCGTAAGAGAGCATATCGTTCGTTTTGAGTGGGATCTGGATCTTACGTTTGGTCAGTTGCTGGAGTATCTGGGCCATATTCCCATCCCGCCATATCTCAATCGCGACAGCGAGGCCATTGACCTTACGCGTTACCAAACCGTATATTCCAAGTTCGAGGGCTCTGTGGCAGCACCTACGGCTGGTCTGCACTTTACCGATGCGATGATTGAGCAGATGCGTGCCTCAGGGTTTGATTTTGGCGAGGTTACACTGCACGTTGGTGCGGGGACCTTCCTGCCCGTGAAGAGCGATAATGCCGCCGAGCACCCTATGCATACCGAACACTTCGAGGTTACACTCTCGCTGCTGGAGCGACTGCTTGCGCACGAAGGTGATGTTACGGCTGTGGGTACCACCTCGGTGCGAACGCTGGAGTCGTTGCCCGTATTGGCGTGGCGCATAAATCAGAGTGGCAATCCCGATACGGATCGCACGATAGGGCAGTGGGAGGCATACGATATCCCTGCGCAGTACTCGGGACGTGAGATGCTGGAGGAGTTGATTGAGTATATGAAGCATGAGGGCGTGGATCGCCTGAAGGCCTCGACACAGATTATGATTACGCCCCTCGGCTTCCGTTTCCGCATCGTAAAGCGCATCATCACCAACTTCCACCAGCCCAAATCTACACTGCTGCTGCTCGTGTCGGCCTATATTGGTGACGATTGGCGACGGATGTATGACTACGCGCTGGAGAATGATTTTAGATTCCTGTCGTATGGCGATTCATCGCTCTTGATAGTAGACCGCGTCTAAAAAATTAATATACTTTATGCGGTACAATCATCCTCAACATTCCAAATCCTACCCGATAGGCCTTTCCAAACACAGTTAAACCATTTAACCTCAACATTTTTGGCATTTTCCAAATAATTCCTTAAATTCGTCCATATAATTAGTAGTGCAGTTTTGAAAAGGCCAAAAAGATTAACGTGGGATTTACCAGATTTATATTTCCCCGCTTTTTGGTACTTCCTCTGATATATTAATTAATAAACTTTACAAAATAGCAAGCGATCTTTACAGTTTTTTGTAATAAAAATGATTATATTTATATTATATTGTCGTTTTGACCTAATTCCAAAACCTGCATACTATGAAGAGAAAAGAGTTTATCTACCAGTCGGCCATAGGTTTGGCGGCTTTGGGCATTGGTGTGAGTTGCGCCAAGAGTAAGGGTAGTCGAATCCCCAAGACCGACCCGCAGACGGTTACCGCCCCGACGGGCGACATACGCGCCGTGCTGCTTCATTTGGGTCGCAATATGTGGTGCGACTATCCCACCGAGCATATGGGAGCCCTCTCGCCCGAGAGTATCGAGACGCTGACGATGAAGCCAAGGCTCTCGATTGCCTGGAGCGACGAGCGCTGGCGTCAGGTGGTCGATTACGCCGCTGCCGCAGGCATAAATATGATAGTCATCGACCTGGGCGAAGGCCTGCAATACCCCAGCCACCCCGAGCTGGCTGTTGAGGGCACTTGGAGCGTGGAGAAGATGCGTGCCGAGATAAAGTATATGAACGAGCGAGGCATTGAGGCTATCCCGAAGCTCAATTTCTCGACCTCGCACAACGGCTGGATGGGCGACTACTCGCATATGGTGTCGTCGAAGCCCTATTATCGTATGTGCGAGGATGTCATACGCGATGTGGTTGAGATTTTTGGTGGTCCGCGATTCTTCCATATCGGCCTCGACGAGGAGCGTGCCGCTTTTCAGGAGGATCAGACCTCGCAGTATATCTGTGCGCGTAAGGGCGAGTATTGGTGGCGCGATTTTCTGCATATCGTCGCAGAAGTCGAGAAGCACGGTGCCCGAGCCTGGATGTGGAGCGACTACGGCTGGCACAACGAGGAGTTCTACGAGCGTTGCCCCAAGAGTGTTATTCAGCAGAATTGGTTTTACGACGAGGCATACGGCGGCTTTGACGCCGAGACCAACACCACCTCCGATGCTGTCATCGTGAAGGCATATCATAAGTTGGAGGCGGCGGGCTTCGATCAGGTGCCCTGCGGCTCTAACTGGGCGGGCTGGAAGCGTCGCCAGCTCGGCATTGGTGCCGATGATGTGATGGGCAAGCTCGTGCAGTTTGGTCGTGCGAATATCGCCAGCGAGCGCCTTATGGGCTTTATGATGGCCACCTGGGAGACAAGCGTGGATAAGGACGAGAGCCTGCAAAAGATTCTCAATGGCATCGACCAGCTGGCCGCGGCTATGCGGTAATATTTAGAGTAAAAAATTAGGGGACTATTGCAGTCCCCTATTTTGTTTGCGGTTGTATGTGCGGGTTTAGTAGCCACCCAAACGCATCAGATCCTCCTGTGATCCGCTCTCGATAGATTTTGCGTTGAATCGCTTACCAGAGTTGAACCTGTATTGGATCGCGAACGAGGCGTAGCGACAAAGCATAGCGCCGGTACGCTCGGTGCGGCTTGTGAACTCATCCTCCTTGATGTAAGAGCGAGCCTTAGGCGCAACAATATTATTAAGGCCGAGCGAAATGGTCATCTTTTGGTAGAAGAGGCTCTTCTTAAGGAATAGATTCATATTGCCCGTTGCGGCCATCTCGATGTTACCCATCAGCGAGCTGGTCGTATAGTAACTCTCGAAATCGATTCAATATCAAAGGCGACCTTCGGGCCGCCTTTTTTGTTCTCGCACTTGTGATTTTTTAGTGATGGGCGAATAAAACTTTTTAATCCTCCTCTTCGAGTTGGAAAATATCTTCTACCGCCTTGCCAAACTCGCGGGCTATCTTCAGCGCCAGCACGGTCGAGGGCACGAACTTGCCGCTCTCGATGGCGTTGATGGTCTGACGGCTGACATCTACTTTATCGGCCAGCTCCTGTTGTGTCATTCGTTGCTCGGCACGAGCTACTCGGATGGTGTTTTTCATAGCGTGAACTCTCTTTTGCGTGAGCGTTTGAGGAGTCCCTCAAAACGACAGTAGTAGGCTACCCATGCAAGGAAGGGAGTGATCAACTCCTCGTCGCGTAGTATATAGGGTTGTTCGCCCATAGCCACCTCTATAATTTGAGAGAGGGCGTAGATAACGAGCAAGCAGTAACCAACCTCTTTCAGTGCACGACCGCGCAGCGACGATGTCATCTCATCCTCATCCTTCTCGCGTGAGATGCTCATCATAACTATTGCGACGTAGATTGCAATCTGGGCTGCGATCATAAGCCATGAGCTGCGCTGAAAGAGCGCCGACTCGATGTAGATGCTTGAAAAGATCAAAGCGAGCATCACAAAAAGTAGTACCTGTCCCGCTTTCTTGCAGGGGTGGGGTAGAAGCCATGTTTTCATAGTTCGGTTGGGTTTTAGGTTTAACTTTAGGTTGGGTTGCTCTTCGTTGGGTAATGCAAATGTAAAGCAAACTTTACAAAAAGACAAATAACTTTGATAAAAAAAGCAAAATTCTTTAGTGTTCTATCAACTACGGAGGAAAATGATTACTTTTGAGCAGAGTATATCACCGAATATAATACTATTAAAATATGAGAAAACTGTTATTTCTATTTCTGATGTGCGTCGCATGCACGGTTTCGGCGCAGGATATGACGCACTACAAGAAGATTATCAAGGAGCTAAGCAGTGCCAAGTATCGCGGTCGCGGCTACGCCTACGATGGAGCCAACAAGGCGGGACGCTATTTGGAAAAGGAGTTCCGCAAGGCGGGAGTGGATGAGGTTGTATGCCAGCCCTTCAAGCTCGATATCAACACCTTCCCGGGCAAGATGTCCGTATCGGTCGATGGCCGAGAGTTGGAGGCGGGCATTGAGTTCGTGATGCGTGAGTACTCGCCCGGTGGCAAGGGTACATACCCCCTCTACTACATTGATACCCTAAACTACGATTCGAACAAGATTTTTGCCGACCTGGCACGTCCCGAAAATAAGGATGCCTTTGTGGTGTGCGACTTCTTCTTTACCTACAAGCATGCCGAGGATTTCCGTCGCCTGCAGAGTAAGGAGGGTTGTCAGAATGCCGGTCTTATCTACACGTGGAGCGATGAGGTGCTCAAATTCTACAAGGCCTATGGCGAGCGCGTTATTGAGAAGCCTATGATATGGGTGTCGTCGTCATTCCCCAAGGCTGCCAAGAGCGTAACTATCGACATCGAGAATGAGTTCCTGCAGGGTTATGAGTGCTTTAACGTAATAGCCAAGGTTGAGGGTAAGCGCCACGATGCGTGCTACGTCTTTACGGCGCACTACGACCATCTGGGCGTACTGGGCAAGAAGGTTTATTATCCTGGAGCGCACGACAACGCCTCGGGTACGGCGGCTATCGTAACACTCGCGGCGCACTATGCCAAGCATCAGCCCGAGTACGATATGTACTTTATAGCCTTCTCTGGCGAGGATGCCAACCTGCGTGGCTCGGAGTGGTATGCCGAGCATCCGATGGCTCCTTTGCAGCAGATTAAGTATCTCTTTAACCTCGATATGATTGGCGATAACAACCCCGTGCAGTATTGCGAGGTGAGCGACCCTGGTATGGAGGGATTCCACCTGATGGAGCAATTAAACGGCAAGAACCGCTACTTCAAGAGCCTTAACCGTGGCGAGCTGGCGGGCAATAGCGACCACTATCCCTTTGCGCAGCGCGGTGTGCCCTGTATCTTCTTGGAGAATGAGGGTGGCGATGCATTTGCCTACTATCACACCGTACTCGACTCGTGGAGCAACGCATACTTCGACAGTTATGAGCCAACGTTTAAGCTAATTACCGATTTTGTGGAGCAGTATAAGTAGAAAAACTCTCTTATTATACATTTTTTGAGTCTATATAAGAAAAGAGGTTGCCCAACAATAGTTCGGCAACCTCTTTTTTATTTGCTTACAACGGAATTAAAACTCCGATGTGAAGTGGAAACGAATATCCTTAAAGTTCTCCTGTGCCAATGCCAGGGCGTAGCTTGTGTCGGCGAGGAATACATCGCGACCGTGCTTGTCGACAGCCATGTTCGAGTGCTTGCGACGCTTGAAGTCGGCCAGCTGCTCGGCGTTGTCGCTCTCGATCCAGCAAGCCTTGTGAATTGAGATAGGCTCCCAGCGACACTTCGCACCATACTCGTGTTCCAGACGGTACTGTATAACTTCAAACTGCAACTGACCCACCGTACCTATAATCTTGCGACCGTTAAGCGACGATGTGAAGAGCTGCGCCACACCCTCATCCATCAG
>JAGBYV010000087.1 GCA_017628595.1 Alistipes sp. | reverse complement strand
AGGAAAAGAAGAAACTAAAATAAACTATGCAAAACGCCCAACTATTACTCAATCCACTGCTGCATCTGGCAGTAATCGTCCCGCTTCTGCTTATTTTTATGAAAGAGCGCACGCGCGAGAATTATCTGCGCGTGTTGAGCATTGTTGTATGCTATTGTCTATATAGCATTGCTCTCGTTTTTCCATATCTTTTTGATTCTCTACACTTTATTAATGGCAGTTGGAATTGGAACGGCAAATTGTTTGGCCTCGCGTGTGGCGTAATATTGTATTTCCTCTTCCGCCGTCAGTTTGCTGACAACAATTTTTTCACGCTCAAGCAGAATAAAGAGGGTTTGCGCTCGGCATTAAAGGTTGCCATCGGACTTCTCTCTGTCTATGTTCTTGCAGGACTTTTGGGCGAAAAGGAGTTTGATGCCGAAACACTACTATTCCAGATTTCAATGCCAGGCCTCGACGAGGAGGTTATGTGCCGCGGTGTAATGCTCGGATTGATGTGCAGTACTCTGCGTGAGGGAGGCAAGCCCTCGCTTAATCCCGCCATCATAATCAATGGTATTTGGTTTGGGCTGGTACACTCGTTGGCATTCCAGAATGGCGAGGTGGTGTTCAGTGTAGCTTCGTTTATCGTAACGGGTCTAGTCGGTTATGCGTTGGCTTATATCGCTCTACGCAGCCGCAGTATCTTGATTTCGATGCTGACCCACAACCTCTGCAACTTCTGTAATAATTTGTTGTCGATGATTTAGTTAGATATGCTTTTGGGTGCTGTTATATTTGCTGCAGTTTGGAGCCTTATAGCCTTGCTTCTGCGCCACTATCCCGAGACGATGGCGGGCTATAACACTATGCCTAAGGCGAAGCGTGAGAAGATTGACATCCAAAAACTTGGCCGTTTTATCTCAAGCGCGATGTTCGCGGGAGTGCCGTCGGCTCTGCTCTCGCCACTTATGCCGAGCGAGGAGTTATATTCGCTACTGCTATGCTGGATTCCCTGCGGTGTGCTTGTGGTAGCAGGGATATATGTAAATGTAAGAAAAGAAAAATTTAAGAAACAATGAAGATAATCTGTATAGGTCGCAACTATGCCGACCACGCCGCCGAGTTGCACGACGGAGCTGAACTGCCCAAGGAACCACTTTTTTTCCTTAAACCCGACACGGCACTTTTGCGCAACAACGATCCGTTCTACATCCCCTCGTTCTCCAACGAGGTGCATTACGAGTGCGAACTTGTGGTGAAAATCACCCGCTTGGCAAAGTGCATCGACGAGAAGTTTGCTTCGCGTTGCTACGAGGAGGTGGGTCTTGGTATCGACTTCACGGCCCGTGATCTCCAGCGTGAGGCCATCGCAAAGGGTCTGCCGTGGGAGATGTGCAAGGGCTTCGACCACTCGGCTGCATTGTCGAATCAGTTTGTGCCGCTCAAGGAGCTGGGTGGTGATGTGCAAAACCTGGAGTTTGAGATGCTGCTCAACGACGAGGTGCGCCAGCATGGTTTTACGCGCGATATGCTCTTTACGGTTGATAAGATTATCGCCCACGTTTCGAAGTATATGACTCTGCGTATCGGCGATCTGATTTATACGGGTACGCCCGTAGGTGTAGGTGCCGTTAAGGTGGGCGACAATATCAAGGCTCGCATCGGTGGTCACACATTGTTGGATTTTGATGTTATGTAATTATGCTACTACACGATAAACTGAAAGCCTATAGACTTATCCTTGCCTCGCAGTCGCCACGTCGCCGTCAGCTTCTGGCTGATGCGGGTATAGAGTTCACACTTGCCCCGCGCTTTGAGTGCGATGAGACCTACCCTCAGGATATGCCCGCAGAGGATGTGGCCGAGTATCTCTCGAGCCTTAAGAGTGAGGCCTACCCCGAGCCTTTGGCCGAGGGTGATATACTGCTTACGGCCGACACGGTAGTGATTGCCGACAATCGCGTGCTGGGTAAACCATCTGACAGAGCCGAGGCTATTGAGATGATCTCGCTGCTGTCGGGATGCAGCCATGAGGTGATTACGGGCTGTACGCTGCGCACAGCCTCGCGACAAATGAGTTTTTCAGTCAGTTCGAAGGTGCATTTCCGAGAGCTCGACAGGGAGGAGATCGAGTATTACGTCGATTGCTACCGCCCCTTCGATAAGGCTGGCGCGTATGGCATCCAGGAGTGGATAGGTTACGTCGGTATCGAGGGCATCGAGGGTTCGTTCTACAATGTGATGGGGCTGCCCGTGCAGCGACTCTACAGCACTCTGAAAGAGTTTATATAAAAAAACCTCCCCGAAAAAGGGAGGTTTTTTTGTGCCATTATAGAAATAGGTGGGTAATCAGAATCTTGGTACCAATACATATTAGCATCACTCCACCCAGAATTCCGGCTATGGTTTTGTATCTGTTGCCGAAGATATTACCAACCTTCAGACCTACGGCCGAGAGCAGGAGTGTGATAAGGCCAATGAGCAGCGCGGCAAACCATATATTCACCTCCTCAAAAGAGAGTGAGACTCCCACCGCAAGAGCATCAATGCTGGTGGCGATTGCCATAATAAGCATATTCTTCGCAGCGAAGCTGGCATCCATGGCCTCTTCGTCCTTCGACATCGCCTCCCTGATCATCCCGACGCCCAGCAACCCCAGCAGGAAGAAAGAGATCCAGTGGTCGAAGCTCTCAACAATATGCGTAAAGTTAAAGCCTGCGAAATAGCCCGCCAGAGTCATCAGCGCCTGAAAACCTCCAAACCACAATCCAACACACATGTAGTTGCCCAGTGATGGTCTGCGCGTAGTGGTTCCCTTGGCCATAGCCACCGCACAGGCATCCATGGCCACGCCCGTGGCAAGCAGGAATAAGTCGAAGAGGGTCATCTTATTTATTAGTCTGTCGTTTGTAGTATTGGTCAGCCTGCACAATGCTTGTGCGGCCGCTTGTTAATTCAGGGCATAGGCACCCTTGCTCGGCGAGGCGTCAAGACGGATGGCTATAAACAGTAGTATGGTAAAGGCTATCATCGACGAGCCACCGTAACTCATAAAGGGCAGGGGAATACCCATCACAGGCATCAGGCCTACGGTCATGCCCAGATTCACCATCACGTGGAAGAGGAAGATGGCTGCCACCGAGTAGCAGTATATGCGGCTGAAGGGCTCCTGTTGTCGCTCTCCCATCTTCATCAGACGCAGGATGATGGCGCAGAGCAGCGACAGCACGATTGCCGTTCCGATGAATCCCCACTCCTCGCCCGCCGTGCAGAAGATGAAATCGGTATGCTTCTCGGGTACGAAATACTTCGATTGTGTTCCCTCCATGAATCCCTTGCCGAAGAGTCCGCCCGAGCCGATGGCAATCTTCGACTGGTTGACGTTGAAATCGATACCAGCCGGATCTTTGATAATACCCAGAAAACTCAATATTCGCTCCTTCTGGTGGGGCTGCAGCACCGACTCGAAGATCAGGTCGGCGGCCGGCACGAAGATCATCGAACCGATGAAGAGCGCCAGCGTGAGGAATATCGATGCTATGTGCTTGCGTACGGCATATATGCCTGCTATTACGATGGCCACGATGACGGTGATGATGAGCGATTGGTAACCACTCAGTGCACCATCGAAGAATATAGCCGAGAGTCCATAGATTATAAATGCTGCGAGGGCTATGCCGGCCAGGTAGATGGCGTGTATACGCCATGCGCCACCCATCATCATAGCGCTCGAGAGCGTGAAGATGAGCACCAGCACAATGAGCAGTATGAGCGGAGTGAAGAGGAACGAGAAGATAAAGAGCGTAGCCACCATGATAATGGGGATACATAACCACTTGTTCAGTCCCTCGCGGTAGAGCACAAAGATAAACGAGCATAACACTACGCCCGATCCCGTATCGTTCTGCAGCAGAATGATGGCAAAGGGCAAAAGGATGATCATCGCCACGCGACACAGATCGCTCGCCTTGTGTATGTTGAACGAGTAGTTACTCATCATGCGGGCCATGGCCAGTGCCGTTGCAATCTTGGCAAACTCGGCCGGCTGTATTCGCACGGGTCCCAGCTCATACCACGCCTTTGCACCCTTGGTTACGGGGGCTATGGCCTCCGGCATTATGATGGTGCCAGCCGTGAAGATCAGCGCTCCGACATAGGCGTAGTAGGCATACATGTGATAATATCGCGAGTCGAGCAGCAGGATAAACAATCCCACGACAAATGCCACGCCGGCCCACATGGCCTGCTTGATGTGGTTCTGTCGGAAGTTGAAGAATCCCTCTATCGAGTCATCATATCCTGCCGAGGCCACACACGTCAGACCCGCCAGCACAAGCAGCAGGTACAGCAGGATGGCCACGCGATCGACACCCTCGAAAAGTCTTATGTTATTTCTTTGCTGAATCATTCTTTCTTACGTAACGTGATGGTAAAGCGTAGGGCAGGTTCTTCACCTGCTGCACCAGCTCGGGACGGGTAATGGTATCGGTCAGATACAACTCCTCCAGCAGGCTGGCGATGGGCAGTGCCGTTGTGGCACCGAAACCTCCGTGCTCGACATATACCGAGATGGCAATGCGGGGGTTATCCTTCGGTGCAAACGATAGGAAGGTCGAATGGTCACGACCTATGGGATTCTGCGCCGTACCGGTCTTGCCACACACATCCCATCCGGGAAGGTAGGCTCGTGACGACGTACCGGCACCCGGCACATTCACACCTCGCCACATACCCTCGACAATGGGCTCGAAGTGCTTGGCATCAACCATCGTATACTGCTTCTCATAGAAGCGTCTGTCAAGCGAATCCTGACCCTCGATTGCCTTTACAATGTGGGGAATGTAGTAGTATCCGCGGTTTGCGACGATGGCAGCCAGGTTTGCCATCTGCAGAGGGGTGCAACCCAACTCTCCCTGACCGATCGAGAGCGAGAGTACGGTGTGTCCGTTCCAAGAACCACGATATACGCGGTCGTAGCGTTCGCTTGTGGGAACATAGCCCTCTTGCTCGTCAAGGAAGTCGGAGCCGAGCTTGCGGCCGAAGCCGAAGCTGTGGACATACTCCACCCAGCGGTCCAGACCCTCCTTCACATCCTTGAACTTGCGGTTCTCGATGATGTTGCGGAAGACGTAGCAGAAGTATGCGTTGCACGACTGTGCTACGGCATTTCTTAGATCCAGCGGTGAAGCGTGGGCATGGCAGCCCATCTTCACGTTGCCCCAGTGGTAACCACCGTTACAGGGGTAGGCATTCTCGGGCGTGAGTGTTCCCTCCTGCAGACCGATGAGTCCCTGCACGAGCTTAAAGGTTTATCCCGGCGGGTAGCGCGCCTGCACGGCGCGGTTAAACATCGGAGTCTGCGGATTATATAGCATATCCATATAGTTGTTTCCTCGTTGGCGACCCACCATGGCGTCGGGGTCGAACGTGGGCGATGATGCCATCACCAGAATCTCACCCGTCGATGGCTCGATAGCCACCACAGCACCCATCTTGCCCTCCATCAACTCCTCAGCAAAGGCCTGCAGACGAGCGTCGATCGTGGACGTAATGCGCAGACCAGGCACGGGCAGCGTGTCGTACATGCCATCCATGTACGAACCCTTGATTGCACCATGACGATCTCGCTCCATGATCTTCACGCCGTCGTCACCACGCAGATACCCTTCGTAGGCGCGCTCCAGACCACTCTTACCGATGTAGTCGCCCTTCTTGTACTCGCCCTCGCCACGCTTGATGTCATTCTCACTCACCTCGCCCAGACTGCCGAGCAGGTTACCACCGATCTTGCGCGGGTATTGGCGAGCTGTGCGCTGCACAGTGTAGAAGCCCTGAAAGTTGTGCTCCTCGAAACGGAGCTTAGCCTCCTTGGCAACGTAGTCGATGATGAGTCGTGGCGCACGAGGGTAGGCTCGCGCATTGCGAAGCTCACGCACAAGTCGCTCCTTTGACAGAGAGAGGATGTTGCACAGACGCGTGGTGTCGAAACCCTCCTTCGGCAGATCGCGGTAGATGACCATCAGGTCATAGCACTCCATCGACTGCACCAGGAACTCGCCACGGCGATCCACTACCTCGCCACGCGGCGCATACTGCACCTCGTAGTTGAGCACATTGCCTGCGGCCATGCTCTTATAGCGGGTGTCGATTAGCTGTATGTAGCCTATACGGCAGGCGATCACACCAAAGATAAGCAGCACGATAAACCGAAGTATCATGCGGCGTGTATATACATCGTCGTTTGCCATGGCTATTTAATGATAATCTTTTCGGTGAATAACTTGACCAGATACCATATCATCACACATGCCGCAATGTCACTTACTGCCAGACGCAGCAGGGTGTGATGCAGGTTGTTCAGCGATAATGTCTCCAGCAGGAAGTACAGAAGGCTGTGCACGACAACCATCAGAATGATGTACCATGCCAGATTCTTCGCCTGCAGGCGGTGCAGTGCCGGCATCGTGTCATCGGTTGCGGTGTTGTGGCCTACGGCGGCGTTGAGCAACATGGGACGCATGAAGCCTATGGCCGTTGAGGCGATGACGTTCAGTCCGCCCATACCTGTGAGCAGGTCGATGGTGAGTCCCATCAGCGCTGCCAGCAACATAACCCATATGTGCTTGAGGTCGAGCGGCAGCATGATGATAAAGGCCGTATATATAAGCGGATGGAAATAGAGTCCCAGAGCGATGTTGTCCAGAAGAAATATCTGCAACATCACCAGCACCAGAAAGGCTACCGCATATAATATCTGTTTCTGCATCCTTTGTTCGCTTAATGTGATGAACGCGCGGCGTTCTCCAATTCGTAAATCTCGGTATAGTTCGTATTCTCGATCAGAATTACGTTGCTCAGGCGTGTCATGTCGGCAGCCAGACGTATCTCCACATCATACGATGTGTGGTTTTCGTTCTCCTTCAGGCTCTCCACGTATCCTATACGTACTCCCTCGGGGAAATATTGCGACAGACCCGAGGCAATCACCTCGTCACCGATCTCAAATTCGGAGTATTTGGTCAGCTCGCTCATCTGCACGCGGTGAGGCGATGTGCCGTCCCACGATATTGAGCCGAAGTGCTCGTCGCCCGAGATCTTGCCACTGGTGCGGAACTCCGTATTGAGCATGGGCATCACTATGGAGTAGCGCTCTGAACACTCCAGCACGTAGCCTACCATTGCTCCGTCGGGCGTCACAACGGCCATATCGACCAGTACGCCATGCTGGCGGCCTCTATTCAGCGTAATGAAGTTGTGCGAGCTGTTGATCGTGTTCGATATTACGCGAGCGGTCGTGTAGCGGTACTGAGAGAGCGAGGCGAGCATCGTCGAATCCATCGCTGCCATGGTGAGCGTATCGGTCTGCGTCTGTCGCTCCTGCTCGCGGTATATGGTGAGCGTATTCTCCAGTTCGGCTACACGCTGCGCGAGCATCTCATTTTCGCTGCGCAGTGTAAAGTAGTGGCGCAACGAGAAGATACTCTGCTGCAAGGCTCCCGTCACGCTGTTGGCGTGGGCGAGAATCTTGGCCTGAGTGTAGAATGACGAGCGCGCATAATAATTGAGTGCTATTGCCTCGATTAGGATGAACAATAGCACAACATATATTCTGCGGATAAATTCAATGAGTTTATACATGACCCGACAGCACGGCTTCTAAAAACGGGATACGCGGCACTGCGGCCGCGCGAGTCCCGATATAGAAAAGCCTCTATTTGACCTTAACGATTAATTGTCATGCATCAGGAATGAGAACTTGTCAACGTTCTTCATCGCGATGCTCGTACCGCGTGCGATAGCGCGCAGAGGATCCTCAGCGATATGCACGGGCAGACCCGACTTGTTTGACAAGCGCTTATCCAGACCCTTGATCAGGGCGCCACCACCAGCCAGGTAGATGCCGTTCTTCACGATGTCGGCATAGAGCTCGGGGGGCATAGTCTCCAGTACGGTCATCAATGCTGCATCCAGCTTCACGAGCGACTTCTCCAGCGCGTAAGCAATCTCGTTGTATGAGAGAGTCACGGTCTGGGGCAGAGCTGTGAGCATATTGGGACCTGTCAGCACGAAATCCTCGGGCTCCTCGTCCAGGTCAGAGATAGCTGCACCGATAGCGTGCTTGATCTCCTCGGCTGTGCGCTCGCCGATACGGATGTTATGCTGCTGACGAACATAGTTCTGAATGTCGGTTGTGAATACATCACCCGCAACGTTGATAGACTCTGAGCATACGATACCGCCCAGCGAGATGCATGCGATCTCCGATGTACCACCACCGATGTCGATAACCATGTTACCCTCGGGAGCCTCTACGTCAAGACCAGCACCCAGTGCGGCTGCCATAGGCTCGAAGATCATATATACGTCACGTGCACCGGCGTGCT
>JAGBYV010000086.1 GCA_017628595.1 Alistipes sp. | reverse complement strand
TTTGCGGTGAACTCGTCAGCGAAGTATGTAAGTGCCAAACCGTTCTGGTGGAATGCCATCCAGAAGAAGATTACAACGGCAAATACCAGGCACAGAGCCACTACGCGAGCCTTAGTCTCAGCGGGTGAGAGCTCCTCCTCGGTGTTCACTACGCCAGCCTTGCGTACGCCACCCTCAACGTGACGGAACGTAGGACGGAAGATGTAGTAGATAGCCATTGAAACGATAAGCGAAGCACAAGCCACGGCAAATGAGAAGTGGTAAGCGTCGTTAGACGAGTAACCGAGCGATGTCTCAGCCCACTCCTTGATCTCTACGGCTGCGGTAGGTGCAAACAAGGCACCAATGTTGATTGCCATGTAGAAGAGCGAGAATGCAGAGTCACGCTTGTCGGCGTACTTGGGATCGTCGTACAGATTACCCACCATTACCTGCAAGTTACCCTTGAAAAGACCTGTACCAACGCTGATGAGAACCAATGCGCCGAGCATTGCAACCATAGCCAGAGTGTCGCCACCCAGGGGCACAGAGAGCAGCAGATAACCTGCAAACATAATGGTAATACCGATTGTTACCATACGGCCGAAACCGAACTTGTCGGCCAAGATACCACCGATCAACGGCATGAAATATACCAAGCCGAGGAACGTAGAGTAGATTGTGCCTGCCAGACCAGCATCGAGGCCGAAGTTAGCACGCAGGAAGAGAGCGAATACAGCCACCATTGTGTAGTAGCCGAAGCGCTCACCCGTGTTGGCCAATGCCAGGGCAAACAAACCTTTAGGATGTCCTTTGAACATAAGTTTAAGTTATTTATTAGTTAATAATCGAATTGTTTCATAACAATTTGGACAAAGATACGCAAAAAAATCGTATATTTGTGTATAAACTAACTTAAAATCTCTATGCACAACGTAAAACCTATACTGCCCGTGGTTGCTGCTGATGAGTGGTTGCAGCCCGTAGCCGATAAGATATGGGATCGCCATGAACGTTATCTTCAGCGTATGCGCGCCATTGAGGGGCAGGCGGGCTCGATTGTCGATTATGCCAACGGCTACCGCTACTACGGCTGGCAGTGGGACGATACGCTTCAGGGATGGTGGTTCCGCGAGTGGCTACCCGAGGCCGAGGATGTCTTTATCTTTGGTGACTTCAACTCGTGGCAACGCACCCAGCTGCGTCTGGATCGTGGGCAGGGTGGTGTGTGGCAGATATTTCTGCCCGAGGCTATGTATGGCCACCTTTTGACGCACGGCTCTTTGTATAAACTCCACGTTCACGGAAAGAATGGCTGGCACGACCGCATACCCGCCTATGCTACACGTGTGGTGCAGGACGAGGCGTCGAAGAACTATACTGCCCAATTCTGGAATCCCGATAAGGCTTACGAGTGGAAGGACGCAGGGTGGCAGGGAGCTCCGAAGGAGAATCTTCTTATCTATGAGGCGCACGTTGGCATGGCGCAGGAGGAGGAGAAGGTTGGAACGTATGTAGAGTTTCGTGACCAGGTGCTGCCCCGCATTGCCAAGGCGGGCTACAACGCCGTGCAGCTGATGGCCATTGCCGAGCATCCCTACTACGGCTCGTTTGGCTACCACGTATCTAACTTTTTTGCTCCTTCGTCGCGTTTCGGTACGCCCGAGGAGCTTAAGTCGCTTATCGATGCGGCACACGCGATGGGTATTGCCGTAATTATGGATCTTGTGCACGCCCACTATGTGAAGAACTGGAACGAGGGCTTGCGCGATTTGGACGGTTCGGATCATCACTACTCAAAGCCGGGAAATGCTGGTTATCAGAAGTATTGGGACTCGATGATCTTCGACTACGGCAAGGGTGGCGTGGAGCATTTCCTACGCTCGAACGTAAAATATTGGCTTGACGAGTTCCATTTCGATGGCTTCCGCTTCGATGGTGTTACCTCTATGCTGTACTACCACCGTGGATATATCGACTTCGATGTGCGTGAGCGTTTCTTCGACGAGGGTGTCGATCTCGACGCTGTGACATATCTTACACTGGCCAACCGTCTGGTGCATGACTTCCGTGCGGAGGCGGTGACCATAGCCGAGGATGTGAGTGGTATGCCCGCTTTGTGCTCGGCAATAGGCGATGGTGGCGTGGGCTTTGACTACCGTCTGGGCATGGCTATGCCCGACTTCTGGATTCGAATGCTGAAGGATACTCCCGACGAGGAGTGGAATATATGGGAGATGTGGGATGTGATGACTTCGCGTCTGCCTTCGGTCAAGACCGTAGCCTATGCCGAGTCGCACGATCAGGCGATGGTGGGCGATAAGACCATAGCGTTCCGTCTGCTGGATAGCCTGATGTATGAGGGTATGGATCGTGCCTTCGAGAGCCCCGTGATGGATCGCGGTATGGCTCTGCATAAGATGATACGTCTGTTTACCATCTCGACGGGTGGCGATGCCTATCTCAACTTTATGGGTAATGAGTTTGGTCATCCCGAGTGGATTGACTTCCCACGCGAGGGTAATGGCTACTCGCATGCCTATGCGCGCCGTCAGTGGTCATTGCGTGATAATGGCTTTTTGCGCTATGCTTACCTTGCCGACTTCGATGAGGCGATGATTGAGCTGGTGAAGGAGCACCGCGTGCTGTCGGATGGCTACCCCTATAACCTGCTGATGGATGAGCAGAACAAGACGATGGTATATTCGCACCGTGACCTTATCTTCGTTCTCAACTGGCATACCGAGGCGGCTGTGCCCGACTATGAGTTGCCTGTGCGTGAGGCTGGAAAGTATGAGGTTGTCCTCTCCTCGGATGAGGAGCGTTTCGGCGGTTTGGGACGTCAGGCGGTAGGCGAGGAGCACTTCACATTCAATGTCGAGGGTGAGGATGGCCAGCTGTATCCCCGTCTGAAGATCTACAATACACCCCGCACGGCCATTGTGCTGCGTAAGGTGGATTAAATCGTGTAGATTATATAAAAAAGCAGTCTCCTTTTTGGGACTGCTTTTTTTGTTTATTGTAGTTACATCGGTTAGAGTGAGTGTAACGAGAACCAATTTATTTTTCTTTTAATCCACTTTTTGTGGAAAAAGTGGAGCAAAACCACCGCAAGGCGAAATTTGCGGGGTCGCCGCTTGTCGTCGGTAAAACGGATGCAGAAGCACTTTTACTACGTGAAAAGGTCTCCGTTTCTTAACCCTCCGCCTGCGCGTCGCCCTTTATCCACAAACTTTCGCAGTGCGGAGAAGCTGACGCACGGTAATATGGGTTTGAAGTTTTGTTACACAATCGCACAATTACAGTAGTGCGGGGGCTGTAATAGATGTAATTTCTTTACGCTTTGAGATATATCTTTTTGCGGTGCATAACCCACACAATAAGGTATATAGTGCCGACCTGGCAGAGGGTGAGCAGCACCTGATACCAGTCGCCAATATACTGCTCCAGTCCATAGAACAGCGAGTTGGCGACGCCACGGAAGTTGACAATCTGCGCCAGCATATATGCCGCAATGGAGTTCATGCCATAGACCTTGAGCCACTCGCTCTGGCGGGTATATCCCTTGCAATCGACCAAATAGTAAGCGATGCCCATCAGTATGAACGACACACCGGCAGCAAAGAGCGCCATCGAGCTTGTCCAGATAATCTTCACTATCGGCATCCATATGCTCCATAGCAGTGCTACGGCCACCATGGCAGCTCCCGCTGTGAACAATACCTTGAGCTTGCGGCTATCCATCCATTTGCTCTTGAGGATGTGACCTGCCAGCATACCGCTGATGCCCGTCACGGCGAAGGTCAGCGAGCTCAGAATCCACGTATAGTGATACCCCGCATCCCACACTACAACGCCATTCTCTACCGTGGCGTGATCCCTCCAGCGACCCAGCACCAGGCGGTCGATACCCTCGGCGAGGTTGCCCTCGGGGGTGTAGTCGCCCATGCCAAAGCCACCAACCGAGAGGTGCTCCATGGCAAGCCAGTAGCCAAGAAGCAACACCACGGCAGCTATGATCTGCGTGCGTACACGGCTAAAGAGATACAACACTGCGGCAGCGGCATAGGCCACGGCAATAGCCTGCAGGGTGTTGGTATAGAGATATATACGACTGGGATCAAGAGCCAGCAGGTTGCCCTGACACATCATGCCGAAGATCCACAGCACCACAACGCGGCGCACAATACGCCATATGGCTTCACTCAGGGGCGATTCGCCACGGCGGTAGTGCTCCAGTGCAAAGGGTATGGTGATGCCCGACATGAACATAAAAAGAGGCATAATCATATCCCACGGTGCGAAGCCCTCCCACTCGACATGGTGGAAGATCCACATCGAGGAGTTGAGCCACTCCCAGTTGGCGGCACGTGCTATGGCATTTACTACGGGGCCGAGTGCCAGAAGGAAGAAGAGGTCGGCACCACGCAATACATCAAGGCTGGCAAGACGTCGTTTCATAGGTTGTCTCTGTTTTTTGTTATTTGAATGGAGAGTCGGGCTCCTTCGACATCACCCAGTAGAAGATCTTATCCACCAGTGCGGGGGCAAACTTCTTCACGAAGTGCGTAGCGCGACCCTCAGCCTCCATCAGGCACAATCGCTTGCGGCGTGCTATGCCGCGTGCCACGATGTGAGCCACCTGCTCGGCGGTCATCATCTTACCCTCCTCACGAGGTGTGGAGCCCTGCTGCGAGCCATCGGCCGTGAGTGCCGAGAGGCGTACGTTAGAGGCCGTAAAGCCCGGGCAGGCAACCATGACGTGAAGGCCCTTCTTGAGGTTTTCGATGCGGATGGTCTCGAGGAAGCCTGTCATAGCAAACTTCGATGCCGAGTAACCCGTACGTCCGGGCAGGCCGTGAATACCCGCTACGGATGATATGCCCACCAGTGAGCCCTTCGACTGCTGCAGGTAGGGTAGTGCATACTTTGTGCAATATACCGTGCCCCAAAAGTTTACATCCATCAGGCGGTGCAGTACGCTCAGATCCAGATCGTCGAACAGCGCACGCATCGAGATGCCGGCGTTGCAGATCAGCACGTCGATGCCGCCGAAGCTATCCACAGCCGTCTGTATGAGGCGCTGGCAATCCTCAGCCTTCGTTACGTCGCACTCCGACCATGCGGCCTTGCCACCCTTTGACTCTATCTCGTGGCACATCTGCTGGAGCTTATCGCCCTGACGTGCGCCCAATACTACCTTTGCTCCCATCGCAGCATACTCGCGTGCCATAGCGGCACCGATGCCCGACGATGCTCCGGTGATTACCACCGTCTTGCCATTTAGTTTGTTGCTCATATATTGGTTGTTTATTCTCTACTTACTGACAAATATACGAAAAAAAAAGATGAAAGAGGCTATCTTTCATCCATAATCTTATTATGCGTAGTTACAGTTACACGAGTTACACCAGTTACACCCCCTGTAACTCTGTAACGCCTGTAACGCCTGTAACTCTGTAACTCTGTAACAAATCACGTTGTTGGAGAATTATTCCCATGCGTCAGCCCATCCCGCACTGCGAAAGTTTGTGGATTAAGGGCGACGCGCAGGCGGAGGGTTAAAAAACGGAGACCTTTTCACGAAGTAAAAGTGCGACTGCATCCGTTTTACCGACGACAAGCGGCGACCCCACAAATTTCGCCTTAACTATTGTTTTCCTCCTCGCAGTTCGGCAT
>JAGBYV010000085.1 GCA_017628595.1 Alistipes sp. | reverse complement strand
TGCGCTACCGCCAGCGCTATGTCGATCTGGTTGTAAATCCCCACGTTCGCGAGGTATTTGTTAAGCGCTCGAAGATTATGGCCACCATGCGCGAGTTCTTCAACGAGCACGGCTACATCGAGGTGGAGACTCCCATCCTGCAGCCCATCCCCGGCGGTGCTTCGGCACGTCCCTTCATCACGCATCACAACGCTCTCGACACGGACTTCTATATGCGAATCGCTACCGAGCTCTACCTCAAGCGCCTTATCGTGGGTGGCTTCGATGGTGTCTATGAGTTCGGCAAGAACTTCCGTAACGAGGGTATGGACCGCACACATAACCCCGAGTTCACCTGCATGGAGATCTACGTAGCCTACAAGGACTACAAGTGGATGATGACCTTCACCGAGCAGATGTTGGAGCGTGTGGCTATGGCTACAAACGGCACCACCGAGCTTGAGATCGACGGTAAGCAGATCTCGTTCAAGGCTCCGTTCCGCCGCGTTACGATGACCGACGCCATCTTGGAGAAGACCGGCTACGACATCACAGGCCAGACAGAGGAGCAGCTTCGTGAGGCTTGTCAGCGTCTCAACGTTGAGATTGACGACACGATGGGTAAGGGTAAGCTCATCGACGCCATCTTTGGTCAGTACTGCGAGGGCGACCTCATTCAGCCCACCTTCGTGTGCGACTATCCCCGCGAGATGTCACCCCTTTGCAAGCGTCACCGCGATAATGAGGATCTCACAGAGCGTTTCGAATTGTTCGTTAACGGTAAGGAGCTCTGTAACGCATACTCTGAGCTTAACGACCCCATCGACCAGCTGGAGCGCTTCCAGGAGCAGTTGAAGCTCTCGGAGAAGGGTGACGACGAGGCTATGTTCATCGATATGGACTTCGTGCGTGCTCTGGAGTACGGTATGCCCTCATGCTCAGGTATGGGTATCGGTATCGACCGCCTCACAATGTTTATGCTCAACCAGCCCTCTATTCAGGACGTTCTGTTCTTCCCCACAATGCGCCCCGAGAAGAAGGTTGTGGCCGACGATGCTGCGCTCTACGTTGAGGCAGGCATCCCCGAGGAGTGGGTGGCACACATCCAGAAGATGGGTTACATCACCGTTGAGTCGTTCCGCAACACTGCCTCAAATGGCGGCGGCAAGCTCTTCAACGATTTGTGCGGCTTCAACAAGAAGAATAAGCTGGGTCTTCCCACAGCCGACGTGAAGGCGTGGATCGACGCCCAGAAGGCGGAGTAATAACTGATAGGAAAAACGACCAACATGAAGAAGATTCTTTTCACCCTATTGACGTGCCTTGTGGCCTTGGGCGTGCAGGCGCAGACATTGAAGTGGGTCGATGCTTCGACTCTCAACATCATCGGTCAGGCCGAGCCCACGGGCAAGCCCTACGACCGTATCAACACCGAGCAGCACAAGGTGCCCGATAACTGTGTAGCCTACTCTGGCTACTCTACCGGTCTGGCGGTTGTCTTCACTACCGACAGCCACGTTATCTCGGCTCGCTGGACCACGACGCAGTCAATGCCGGGTGTGAATATGTCGGCCATCACGCAGAAGGGATTGGACCTCTACATCCGCGATGGCGAGGAGTGGGTATATGCCGGCGTGGCACGCCCCACAATCACCGCCGAGAAGCGCGACAAGCACGAGTACACCATCATCAACAACGGCCCCGACGGCAAGAAGGAGTGTCTGTTGTATCTTCCCATCTGGGATCGCGTGGAGTCGCTCGAGATTGGTGTTGAGGAGGGTAGCGCTATTGCCGCTATGGAGAACCCCTTCCGCCATAAGATCATTGTGCACGGCTCGTCAATCACCCACGGTGCATCTTCTTCACGCTCGGGTATGACCTATCCTGCTCTTATGGAGCGCCGCACGGGTCTCTATATGATCAACCTCGGTTATAGCGGTATGTCAACCCTGCAGGAGGAGTTTGCTCACTTCCTGGCGCAGGTTGAGTCTGCCGATGCCTTTGTCTTCGACACCTTCTCAAACCCCTCGGCAGAGGTTATCGAGGAGCGTTTCGACAAGTTCGTCAATATCATCCGCGCGAAGCACCCCACAACGCCGCTTATCTTCACGCAGACCATCCGCCGCGACACGCGTAACTACAACCTCAAGACCGAGGATTTCGAGTCACGCAAGCAGGCTATGGCCGAGAAGAAGGTAAGAGAGCGTATGCAGCGCGACGAGAATATCTACTTCCTCGACTCTGAGGGCTGGATCGGCTACGATCACCTCGGCACAGCCGACGGTACACACCCCACCGACCTGGGCTTTATGCGCATGGTCGAGCATATGGAGCCGCAGATCGTGAATATCCTCAAAAAGTACGGCATTAAGTAAGAAATTCACACAATACATTAACAAATAAAAACTTAGAAAAATGAGAAAAAAGATTGTTGCAGGTAACTGGAAGATGAACACTCTCCCCGCTGAGGGCGTTGAGTTGGCAAAGAACGTAGTAGCAGGTCGTGGTGAGGTTTGCTCTTGTGTAAACTTTATCGTATGCCCTCCCTTCACTCACCTTTCACAGGTTATCGAGGCTGTTAAGGGTTCAGACATCGCTGTAGGTGCACAGGTCTGCGATACCGAGGCTAATGGTGCTTACACCGGCGAGGTTGCTGCATCTATGATCGCTGCTTTGGGTTGCGAGTATGTTATCTTGGGTCACTCTGAGCGTCGCCTGTACTACGGTGAGACCTCTGAGACCT
>JAGBYV010000084.1 GCA_017628595.1 Alistipes sp. | reverse complement strand
CAACAGCGCGCTGCGCATTCTGCTCACTGGAAAAGACTCCCATCACCACATAATAGGCATATGCTTTATTCTGCACAACCTGAGGCTGCACATCAGGCGATGCCGCCTGCGCTGTCGCAGAGAGCGGCTCAGCACTCTGTCCGGCAACCTGCTCCTCATCGCGCTCAGCAACGGGATCCTCGGCCGGCTCGGTAGCTACCGTCTGCTCCTGTGGTTTATCAGAGGCTACATTCGCTTGATCAATGCCCCAGCTATCACCCCACTGCAGATATGCAAAGAATGCAAGCGCCACAGCCACAGCCACACCACATACGGCATAGATCCATGCATGCGAGCTTCGACGACGCACAACGAGAGTTCTTACACCCTTGGGGTTTATCGTTGAATTAAAGGTCTTATCGGCAATAAAACTCTTGCCACGTAGCACGCCGACACCACCTATCGTCACATCAGCGCCCTCACGCGTCTTGGCAATCCAGCGCTCGAAGATATCCTCAGCCTGCTGACGCTGACAGCCTGCAATAGCGACAATCTCATCCACAAGCGAGGGAGCCTGCTCCTGCGAGGAGAAGGCCACCACATTGCGGGGGCTCATCAGGCGGTTCTTGTCAATGCGACGCGCACCCTGACGCTCAATAAAGAGCGTACCCACACCGGGGAGAAAGACTCCTCGGCCGCTAATGAGCATATTGTAGATTATCTTATTTACCTCTTCAACCATTATTTTCTCTTGTTTGAGTTACCCTTCTGCTCCTTCTCCGGCATATTGGCTGCGCAATCGGGACGACCCGATGGCAAACGATCCTTCACACCGAGCCAGATAACCGTCAGGGCCAGAATAATAAACGGCACACTGAGCAACTGACCCATATTGAAGAGCATACCCTCCTCAAAGGCCTCCTGATTAACCTTCACCAGCTCAATGAAGGGACGTGTAGCGAAGACTCCAAGCACTCCGATGCCAAACATAATACCCGGCTTACGGCGAGCCATATCGAACTTATAGTACATCACACACAGAATCACAAAGGTGATCAGATAGCATAACGCCTCATACAACTGCGCCGGATGCTGTGGCGGAATCATAGATACGGGCATATTGGGATACAATCGCACAAACTTAAAGCCCCACGGCAGATCGGTCACCTTACCCACAATCTCCGAATTTATAAGGTTACCGATACGCACCAGCGCTCCGCCGATGGTTACAGGAATCATAATGCGATCCAACCACCAGACATATGGCATACGATGCTTGCGGCAGGTGATCCACATACCGAGCAACATACCTATAGCCGAGCCATGGCTGGCCATGCCACCATTGCGGAACTCGGTAATGATAGCCCACGGCTTTGTGATGTAGTAGTCGAACTCATAAAACAGGCAGTGACCCACACGTGCGCCGAGCACGGCACCCAGCACAATCCACACGAAGCCCGTCTCAACAACCTGCGAGCCGAATCCCTCACGGCGGATATAATTTGTAAAGAAACGCTCACCGATAAGGAATGTCAAAGCCCACATCAGGCCATAGT
>JAGBYV010000083.1 GCA_017628595.1 Alistipes sp. | reverse complement strand
GTTGCTACGCGCTGAATAGAGGTCACGATGATACGCTTTGCCTCCTTTGTTGCGGTGAGCTTTGCCTCCTCAATTGTTTCGTTGATATATGCATCAGCCTCAGCCTTTGCCTCGGCCTTCATATTCTCTACCAGAATGTTCTTTGCCTCCTCGGCGCTCATGCCAGAGATCTGCTCCAGACGTACGTTCTGCTCGCGGATGATGCCGGCAAGCTCCTCCTTGCGTGCGTTGAGCGACTGCATCTGGCTGTCCATCTGGTTCTTCAGACGGTCATTCTCCTTAAGTTTGTTCTCCAGCTCGCGCTGCTGGTTCTGGAGGTTCGACTCCAGCTGCTTTGCGCGCTGCTCGGCCTGTGCAATCTCCTGATTGCGCTTGTTTACGGCGCGGTCGTGCTCACTCTTGAGCTGAATAAACTTCTCCTTTGCCTGAAGGATCTTCTCCTTCTTGATCATTTCGCCCTCGGCCTCAGCCTCCTTGAGAGCATCTTCTCGTTGCTTTTTTATCGTGTTTTTCGTGATGTATGTCGTAACCAGATTCCAGGCAACGATACCCACTACAGCCGATATAAGAGCTGTTAATACTATTGTTATCATCTGTACTACAATTAGTTATTAATATTATATTGTTAGTATTGTTAGTGCTTATATAAAAAATCCGCATAGTGTTTCCTTTTCTTGTTTGACGAATCTGCCGATAAGTCAAGGTGTGGGGCTCCGGAGTTCGCAATCGTCCAACGGTGCGCGCGGCACACCCCTCGCGGGGTTAAGGCCTGATTTTGAGAAACCGAGAGTTGACCCAATGTAATAAGTGTTCAGTTTCGCAAAGCTATAAGGAAATCTATGCGGGTAGATTTTTCTATGTAAAGAACGTTTTCTTTTGGTTTGGCGCGGTACTTATTGCGCCTTATATGGTTGTTTTTCTTCTCTGTTTTTCGTCCTGATATCTCTGCACTCTTTGCTGTATCCCCATCCTCCTTAGCTATTGGCGTGAGAGACGGTTCAAGTGCTTGTCCAGACGCTGCGACAATTCGTCAAGCGCCTTCATATCCTCGCTATCCATCTCGCTCTGGCGGGCGATAGCGATGTTGTTGATACAGAGACCCAGGGCGGCCATGGCCAGGCAATCCTGGTCGTTAAAGCCCTCAAATGTGTGCTTATACTGGTTCAAAATGGCATTTATCTCGCGCTCGGCCATGCGATAAATCTCCTCTTTCTCGAGTTCGCTGACCTTGAGGCGAAGCTTGTAGGGCTTACCCGCGATCTTCAGTTGTATGGCCTGTGTAGGCTCCTGTTTCTTTTGCTCTGCCATAATGCTTCAGTGTTACTCTGCCTTGCTGAGCAGTTCGATGCACTTGTCAACCTCCCGCAATAACAGGTTGATGCGTGCACGTGATTTTTTATTGTCAGCCGAGTTGCCGGCCAGGCTCTTTGCGAGCTGGAGACGCTTGATCTCCTCCTTCAGCTCGCGCACCTGCTCCTGTTCGCGGCGCAACTCCGCCTGCAAGCGGTCACGCTCTCGGCACACCTCGGCCATCTCTGCCTCGAGTTTCTCGTGTCGGGCAATAACCTTCTCGGCCTGAGCCTGGATGTGCGTTATGATACTTTTACAAGCCATTTTCAATCAAGCGTAACAACTTTTTCACTCTCAAAGGTAAATAAAAATTATTTTTTCTACAAATTTTACGGCCTTATATCACTCCTCGAGGTGTAAAACCAATGTTATTTGCGGCTTTTTCGCGCAGGAGCGATAACCTCGCCATAGAGGTCGTAGCCGTCGGCATGGGTGATATGCACGTTGTAGAAACAGCCTCGGCGCAGTTGGCGCTGAGATGCAGGAATCAGTATTACCTGATCCACTTCGGGAGAGTCGTACTCCGAGCGGGCCACGTAGTAATCGCCCTCGCGACCATCCACGATGGCACGCAACGTGCGACCTTCGTAACGCATATTATTCTGCTCGGCAATGTCGGCCTGAGCCAGCATGATGCGGTCGGTGCGACGCTGCTTATCCTCCTCCGATACGTCATCTTTAAGGTTCAGAGCCGAGTATGTTCCCTCCTCCTCCGAGTAGGGGAATACACCCAGACGCTCGAAGCGTACCTCACGCACAAACTGCTCCAGCTCTTCGATGTCGGCCTCGGTCTCACCCGGATAACCAACCAAAAGGGTGGTGCGCAGTGCTATGTCGGGTATGCGCTCACGCAGACGGTGAATCAGCTCCATCGCCTCGGCTTTGGTGTGTCGGCGCTTCATGGCCGAGAGCATGTGGTCGGAGATGTGCTGGAATGGTATATCGAGATATTTACAGATCTTTTTCTCGCGAGCCATCACCTCGATTACATCCTCGGGGAAGGCAGCGGGGTAGGCGTAGTGCAGACGTATCCACTCAATGCCCTCGATGCGGCATAGTTCAGTCAGCAGATCCGCCAGACGACGACGGCCATAGAGGTCAATGCCGTAGTATGTCGTGTCCTGTGCGATGACCATTATCTCCTTCACGCCACGTGCCGCCAGCTTGCGAGCCTCTTCGAGGATGATCTCCATGGGTACGGACTCATGCTTGCCGCGGATTAGCGGTATGGCGCAGTAGCCGCAGAGCCAGTTGCAACCCTCGGCGATCTTCAGATAGGCGTAATGTGAGGGTGTGGTGAGCACTCGCTCGGTCTCAAGCTCAGCCTTGTGCTCGGCACCGAGTGCAGCTGCTATGGCTGCCCAGTCCTTCACGCCGAAGTACTCGTCCACTTCGGGAATCTCCTCGCGCAGCTCGTCGGCATAACGCTCGCTCAGGCAGCCGATCACGAACAGACGCTCGATCAATCCCGCCTCCTTGGCCGCTACGGCCGAGAGAATGGTGTCGATGCTCTCCTGCTTGGCGTCGCCTATGAAACCACAGGTGTTGATAACTACAACCTTGGCATCGGTGCTATCGCTGTCGAACGAGAGCGTGTAACCTGCCTCGGCAAGCTGTGCCATCAGGTGCTCGCTGTCAACCGTGTTCTTCGAGCAACCCAGTGTTATGACGTTTATCTTCTTCATCTTACTACTTCTGCTCGCCGAAAAGGGCATCCACAAATTGGCGACGGTCGAACATACGGAGCTGGTCGATGCCCTCGCCGATACCTATATATCGTACGGGAATATGGAACTGGTCGCTGATGCCGATTACCACACCGCCCTTGGCTGTGCCGTCGAGCTTGGTGATGGTGAGCGATGTAACCTGCGTAGCCTGCGTAAACTGACGTGCCTGCTCAAAGGCGTTCTGTCCCGTCGAGCCATCCAACACGAGCATAACCTCGTGCGGAGCGTCGGGAATAACCTTCGCCATCACGTTGCGAATCTTCGTAAGCTCGTTCATCAGTCCGATCTTATTATGCAGACGGCCTGCAGTGTCGATCAGCACCACGTCGGCGCCATTTGCTACTGCCGACTTGAGTGTATCGTAGGCCACTGATGCAGGGTCGGATCCCATCTCCTGACGAATCATCGTAGCTCCGGCACGCTCGGCCCATACGGCCAGCTGGTCGATGGCGGCGGCACGGAACGTATCGGCAGCACCGATATATACCTTGCGGCCAGCCTTGGTGAGCTGTGCGGCTAACTTGCCGATGGTGGTTGTCTTGCCTGCGCCGTTCACACCTACGACCATCATAACGTAGGGCATACCCTCCTTAACCTCAATGCCAAAATCCTTCTGCGATGAGTGCGACTGCTCCAGCAGTTGTGCGATCTCGTCACGCAGGATGGCGTTGAGCTCCGAGGTGTTCATATATTTGTCGCGTGCGATGCGCGCCTCGATGCTCTCGATGATCTTGACGGTGGTCTCCACTCCCACATCCGAGGTGATGAGTACCTCCTCCAGATCATCCAGCACGTCGGCATCCACTGTCGAGCGACCTGCTACGGCACGTGCCAGCTTCGAGAAGAAACCAGTCTTGGTCTTCTGCAAGCCCTCGGCCAACTCCTCTTTCTGCACCTGCTCCTCACGCTCGGTCTGCTGCGCCTCTACGGCCTGTTCGGCGGGCGAGGTGTTATCTTTTTTCTTCTTAAAAAGGTCAAAAAATCCCATAATCTTTCTGCTTTTTGCGCCCAACCGCAACGGACGGGCAAATAATCATACAAAGTTATGATTTTTTGAGGATAATACCAAATTTGTATTGCTGATGGCTGAGGGGCTGAGTGTGTAAACACAAAAAGGCGCTCCCGAAGAAGCGCCTTTTTGTATTAAACAAAATGTTTAATGCAAAATTATTTCTCAGCGAAGTAAGCCTTGATGTCAGCCTCCTCAAGAATGTTCTGAGTCTTGAAGATGTAAGCACCGGTCTTCTCTGATTTCACCATCTTGATGCACTTGGTGTACTTCTTTGCAGTACCCGTCTTAAGGGTTGCAACTACTTTCTTTGCCATAACTTACACAAAAAATTACTTAATTTCACGATGTACTGTTACCTTCTTCAAGTAAGGATTGTACTTCTTACGCTCCAAACGATCGGGTGTGTTCTTCTTGTTCTTGGTGGTGATGTAGCGTGACATACCTGCAACGCCTGACTCCTTCTGCTCTGTGCACTCGAGGATCACCTGAACTCTGTTACCTTTCTTTGCCATTTGTCCTTAATAATTTTTAGTAAACCTTCTTAGG
>JAGBYV010000082.1 GCA_017628595.1 Alistipes sp. | reverse complement strand
CAGGTGGCTCTTCAGTTCTATAGCGGCAACTTCTTCAACGGCAAGTATGCTGGTAAGTATGGCAAGCCTATTAACTACCGCGAGTCGGTTGCGCTGGAGACACAGAAGCACCCCGATGCAATCAACCACCCCGAGTTCCCCTCAATCGTGCTTAATCCCGATGAGGTATATACTCACGTGTGTGTGTATAAGTTCTATACAAAGTAAAACCTTAAAACTTTCATAATATGGATATCAAATTAATTCGCGAGAAGTTTGCCGAGCACTTTGGTGCTGAGGGCGAACTCTATACCTCTCCCGGTCGTATCAACCTTATCGGTGAGCATACCGACTATAATGGCGGTTTCGTATTCCCCGGTGCTATCGACAAGGCTATGGTAGCCGAGATCAAGCCCAACGGAACGGATAAGATTCGTGCCTACTCGGTTGATTTGCAGGACTACGCCGAGTTCGGTCTTAACGAGGAGGATAAGCCCGCAGCATCGTGGGCATGCTATATCTTTGGTGTTGCGCGTGAGATTCTCAAGCGCGGCTTCAAGGTTGAGGGCTTCGATACAGCCTTCGCTGGCGATGTGCCCCTGGGTGCAGGTATGTCATCTTCGGCAGCTTTGGAGTCAACCTTTGCGTTTGCCTTGAATCACATCTACAACGAGGATAAGATCGAGAAGTTCGAGCTGGCCCGCATCGGTCAGTCAACCGAGCACAACTACTGCGGCGTGAAGTGCGGTATTATGGATCAGTTTGCATCCGTTCACGGCAAGAAGGGTAACCTGATGCGTCTGGACTGTCTCTCTTCGGAGTTCGAGTACTTCCCCTTCGATCCCGAAAAGTTCGGCTATCGTCTGGTGTTGCTCGATTCAGTTGTTAAGCACGAGCTGGTAGGTTCGCCCTACAACAAGCGCCGTGAGTCTTGCGAGCGTGTAGCAGCCATCCTGGGCCAGCAGACATTGCGTGGTGCTACGATGGAGCAGCTTGACGCCGTTAAGGATCAGATCTCGGAGGAGGATTATATGCGTGCCCGCTACGTTATCGGCGAGGAGCGTCGCGTGCTGGATGTATGTGCCGCTTTGGAGGCTGGTGATCTGGAGACTGTGGGTGAGCGTATGTACGAGACTCACTGGGGTATGTCGAAGGATTACGAGGTTAGCTGCGAGGAGCTGGATCTGCTGGCTACCATCGCCAAGGAGTGTGGCGTAGCAGGATCTCGCATTATGGGTGGCGGCTTTGGTGGCTGTACCATCAACCTCGTTAAGGCTGAGCTCTACGATGCTTTCATCGCAACGGCAAAGGTTAAGTTCGCTGCGGCATATGGTCATGAGCCCAAGGTTTACGACGTCGTGATTTCGGATGGCGCTCGTAAGCTGGAGATCTAAACAATACTACGATGAAACGACTTATTTTAACTCTTGTTGCAGCGTGTGTTGCATTTGCCGCATCGGCAAAGATTGAACTGCCCTCAATCCTGTGCGATAACATGGTTCTGCAGCAGAATGCCATGGTAAATCTTTGGGGTAAGGCTACGCCTAACTCAAAGATTACCATAACGGCTTCGTGGGCACCGCTAAAGCGTCTGCAGGCACTGGCCGATAAGGATGGCCGGTGGGCTGTAAAGCTTGATACACCTGCGGCAACATTCGATCCGCAGACCATCAGGATTAGTGATGGCGAGACTCTTACGCTTCGCAATATTTTGATAGGTGATGTGTGGGTGTGCTCGGGTCAGAGTAATATGGAGATGCCCGTCAAGGGTTTCGACCGCCAGCCCGTGGAGAACTCATTGGGTTATATCCTCGCGGCAAATAAGCAGGCTAACCGCATACGTATGTTCTCAGTAAAGCGTGCCCGTTCGTTCGAGGAGCAGACCGATTGTGAGGGTCAGTGGCAGGTTGCTTCGCCCGAGAGCGTGGCAAATATGTCGGCTACGGCATATTTCTTTGCTCTTAATCTTACGGAGGCCATTGATATCCCCATTGGTATCATCAATACCAGCTGGGGCGGTACTCGTATCGAGTCGTGGATGCCGCAGGCTGCGCTGGAGGATATTCTCTCGAAGGAGCAGATCGAGCATAAGAAGAACGTACACTCGATTAAGCCTACGGAGTTGTACTGCGCTATGATTGCACCTCTGCGCCAGTTCTCTGCAAAGGGATTCTTGTGGTATCAGGGTTGCTCAAATCTGGGCGACAACGATCACTACGATACCATGATGGCTCGTATGGTCAAGCAGTGGCGCTCGGATTGGGGTGATACGGAGAATGCTATGCCGTTCTATTACGTTATGATTGCTCCGCACGGATATGGTGCGTCGAACGATACGGCCTATCCGCTTTTTGTGGAGAATCAGACACGCGCCCTGGAGAAGATTCCTAACTCGGGAATGGCTGCAACAACCGACATTGGAGATGATCCATGTATCCATCCCGCAAAGAAGTTTGAGGTGGGTCAGCGTCTTGCTGCGCTCGCGCTTCAGCAGACCTATGGACAATTGGGATATGAGCCCAAGGCTCCTCAGATGGCAGCATACAGCATCAAGGATGGCAAGGCAGTAATCACGATGACAAATTGTGCGCTGGGACTCATCCCTAATCACGATGAGATTGTCGGTTTTGAGATTGCAGGTGCCGACAAGGTATTCCATAAGGCTCAGGCTGCCCTTTCGGCTACATCGGAAGTTACCGTATGGAGCGACGAAGTGAAGCAGCCCGTGGCTGTGCGTTACTCGTTCCGCAACTTTGCGCCAGGCAATCTTAAAAATGTCTATGGTATTCCTGCCGTTCCGTTCCGTACCGACGACTGGAACGACGTGAAATAGAGGGTGTGTGTAAACGGTGTTTTCGGGCACGTCACTCGGTCTTGAAAACCTCATTTATACTTAAAGATCGTAAAATGTATCAGGGGTGTTCGACTTTTTTGTCGGACACCTCTTCTTTTTCGTGTAAAACACTTCGGCGAAGGAGCAAAAAAAGCTCTTTTTTTTAGGGCATAGAAAATAATAATTTCGTTTATGTGTCGTTAGATGAAAAAAAATGTGTAATTTTGCACGATTATTACCCTGCAAGGCAGTAATTAAGTAGTTGTTATGAAAGAAAAGATATCATATATAGCGGCTTTTGTAGTCATCGTTGCGGCATTTTGCGGATGCTCGTCAATGCAGCAGGTCATCAAATCTGGTAATGCAGAGTTGATGTATGACCACGCATTGCTCTATTACGATGCCGAGAAGTGGACCAAGTCTATCACACTGCTCGAGACATGTGAGTCGGCTTTCCGTGGAACCATCAAGGAGGACTCTGTGGCCTTCTTCAAGGCGCGTAGTTACTTCAAGAATATGGACTATGCCATGTCGTCAACACTCTTCGACGAGTTCCGTCGCAGTTTCGGTCGTTCGGCTTTCATCGAGGATGCCGAGGCTATGTATGCCATCAGCCTCTATAATATGTGCCCTCCTCCCGAGCGAGATCAGACGATGACAAGCCAGGCCATTATCGCCATCTCGGAGTTTATGAGCCACTATCCCAATAGCGAGCAGTTGCATCTGTTCTCGGAGATGACCAAGGAACTTACATGGCGTATGCACGAGAAGGAGTTTATTAATGCCTATACTTACTTCAAGATTGAGCGCTACAATTCGGCTATCGTTGCCTTCCGCAATGCTCTGAAGAAGTATCCCGACTCTCACCGCCGCGAGGATCTGATGTATCACATCGTGATGTCGTCATTCCTGTTGGCCGAGAACTCAATCGAGACAAAGCAGCTTGACCGCTACATGTCGACGCTGGATTCATACATGACCTTTATCATGGAGTTCCCCGAGTCCAAGTATAAGGATGAGCTGGAGCGCGTGGCTGAGGTGACACGCCGATTTATTGATAAGAACCAGAAGGAAGAATAACAACGAAAATCATATATAAAGATGGAGATCAAGAAGAACATTCCCAACAACACGATTACTCGCAAACTTGTCGACCTGGATAAGGATACGGGTAATATCTACGAGAGTATCAATATCATTGCTCGTCGTGCTAATCAGATTTCTACCGAGCTTAAGGCAGAGCTCAATCGTAAGTTGGCTGATTTCTCATCGCCTACCGATACTATGGAGGAGACCTTCGAGAATCGTGAGCAGATCGAGATTTCACGTTACTACGAGCGCTTGCCCAAGCCTGTGATCATCGCTACAGAGGAGTTCCTCGACGATGAGATCTATTACCGCAAGGGCGATAAGTAGTAAATAATCTTGTTTGGCCGCACCACTCTCCGCTTGTGGGACTGTGGGTGCGAAGTCAGATTAATATAGAGGGATTCCTCGAAAAATCCTTTTATATATGTTAAAGGGAAAACATATCATTTTAGGAGTTACGGGTAGCATAGCCGCTTATAAGTCGGCTGTGCTTTGCCGTTTATTGGTCGGTGCAGGTGCCGAGGTCAAGGTGGTGATGACATCGCTTGCCAAGCAGTTCATTACACCCCTTACCATGGCTACTCTCTCGAAGCACCCCATACTGGTTGATTTCTTCAATCCCGAGAATGGCGAGTGGAATTCGCATGTGAGTCTGGGTGAGTGGGCAGACCTCTATCTGATTGCCCCCGCTACCGCCAATACCATGGCCAAGATGGCCACAGGCGTAGCTGACAATCTGCTGCTTACGACCTACCTCTCGGCACGTTGTCCCGTAGCCATTGCTCCTGCTATGGATCTCGATATGTATGCTCATACGGCTACGCAGCGCAATATGGCGCAGCTCAGAGCAGATGGTGTACATATCATCGAGCCGGGCTCGGGCGAACTTGCAAGCGGTCTTGTCGGTAAGGGCCGTATGGCCGAGCCGCAGGATATCGTGAAGGCCGTGGAGGCCCTGTTCAGCGAAAAAAAAAAGAGTTTAGAGGGTAAGCGCTTTTTGGTGACCGCAGGTGCCACCATTGAGCCTATCGACCCTGTACGTTATATCTCGAACCACTCTTCGGGCAAGATGGGCTATGCCATTGCCGAGGCTTTGCAACAGCGAGGCGCAGCGGTGACGCTTGTAAGCGGTCGCACGGCGCTCGATGTGCCCGAGGGCGTTGAGAGGGTGGATGTGCTCTCGGCCGAGCAGATGTACGATGCCTGCGTCGAGCGTTTCGACGATACGGATGGTGCCATCATGTGTGCCGCCGTGGCTGACTATACACCTATGGTTGTTGCCGATGAGAAGCTTAAGAAGAGTGATGACGACCTCTCAATAGCACTCAAGCGTACGAAGGATATTGCCGCAGCTCTCGGAGCAAGAAAGGGTGGCCGTGTGCTTGTTGGTTTTGCTATGGAGACGCAGAACGAACGCGAGAATGCCGTATCAAAACTCGAGCGAAAGAATTTCGACTTTATCGTGCTTAACTCCCTGCGTACTAAGGGTGCCGGTTTTCGTGGCGACACGAATGTGGTGACACTGATTGATAGCCACGAGCAGGTGGAGTTGCCCCTTATGAGCAAGCATGAGGTGGCCGAGCACATTGTAGATAAAATAGAGACCTTGTTATAAATTTATGCTACGACGACTTACCGTAGAGAACTATGCCCTGATCGAGCGACTGGATCTCGAACTCGACTCTCACCTCAATATCATTACAGGTGAGACGGGTGCGGGTAAGTCCATTTTGCTTGGAGCGCTGGGGTTGCTGCTCGGCAATAAGAATGAGAGCGGCACGTTGCGTGATGAGTCGCGTAGTTGTATCATCGAGGGTACGTTCGACGTCGAGGGTTATGGCCTGGAGCCCATTTTCGAGGAGAACGATATCGACTATGAACCTCAGACGGTCATTCGCCGCATGATCTCTGCTTCGGGCAAGAGCCGTTCGTTTGTCAACGATATGCCTGTGCCGTTGAGCGTTTTGCGTGATCTGGGCGTACGCCTTATCGATATCCACTCACAGCATCGTAATATGATCCTCTCGGATGAGGCTTTCCGCACGTCGGCGCTTGATACGCTGGCTGAGGCGGTGGAGCAGGTCGGGGAGTATCGCACACTGTATGCCGAGTTGCGCGCGACCGAGCGCGAAGCCGAGCGCATGGCAGCGGAGGCGGAGTCACTGCGTAAAGATGAGGAGTGGCTGCGTTATCAAGTCGAGGAGTTCGAGGCGGCAGCATTGCGCGAGGGCGAACTCAAGGAGGCTGAGAGTGAGCTCTCGGTGCTGGAGAATGCCGATCAGATAGGTGAGGCACTCACTGCGGTGCGCAATATTCTTGATGCCGATGAGGTGGGCGTTTTGGAGCAGTTGGCTTCGGCCGAGAATGCCGTTCGATATGTGAGTCGTAACTACCCTGCGGGCGAGGAGATCGCTGCGCGTCTGCACTCTGTGGTGGCAGAACTCAAGGACTTGGGGCAGACCGTGGCTGATGATAGTGAGCGCATTGATGCCAACCCCGAGCGTTTGCAATATCTTACCGATAGGGTTAATCTTATATACTCCTTGTGTCAGAAGCATCGTGTGCAGAATCAGGAGGAGCTGATGGCTGTTAGCAATCGTCTCGCTGCGCAGTTGCACGCCATTACGCATAGCGATGAGGCGCTGGAGCAGCAGCAACGAAAGATCGCTGCATTGCGCGAGAAGGCTACAAAGAGCGCAAAGAAGATCCACGCGCTGCGCGAGAAGGCTGCCAAGTCGATGTCGAAGAGTATTGAGCAGAGCCTTACGCAGTTGGGTATGCCCGAGGCTCGTTTCGAAGTGGAGGTGGCTGATGCAGGCGAGTTGCTCTCGTCGGGTAGCGATCGTATCCGT
>JAGBYV010000081.1 GCA_017628595.1 Alistipes sp. | reverse complement strand
GCGTTTTCTGCTCTCAGATGCAGTGATCGAATCACTTTTTGAAGTGTAATTAATAAAATTTATTAATTTATTGTTAATTTATTTTAATAAAGGTGTAAACATTGGTTTTATAGCAATATAAGTATTATCTTTGCACCGATTTTCTGCCGTATGCATCTGCATACATTATATATAATAGAATCATAACTAACAGAAATATTTTATGAGTAACATGAATCAAATGCCCGATCACTTGTTTGAGGTGAGTTGGGAGGTATGCAACAAGGTGGGAGGTATCCACACCGTAATTGCAACAAAGGCATTGACGGTTACCAAGCGTATGGGCGATAACTATATCGTCGTTGGTCCCGATCTTATGCAGGAGAGCCAGAACCCCGAGTTCGAGGCTGACGATACACTTATGACAGCATGGCGCGAGAGCCTCTATGAGGAGGGTATCCGCGTTCGTATAGGCCGTTGGAATGTTGAGGGTCGTCCCATCGCAATACTTATCGACTTCAAGTCGCTCATCTCTCAGAAGGATGATGTGTTGAAGCGTATGTGGGAGGATTATCACGTAGATTCAATCTCTGGTCAGTGGGATTATGTTGAGCCCGTGCTCTTCGGTCACGCTGCAGGTATGGTTATCAAGTCTTACGCTGAGAACTTCTGCTCATCGGCTGATAAGGTTGTAGCTCACTTCCACGAGTGGATGACCGCTTCGGGTGGTCTCTACCTCCGTAAGAACGCCTCTTACGTTGCAACCGTGTTTACCACTCACGCAACCGTTGCAGGTCGTTGCATTGCCGGTAATGGCCTTGCTCTCTACTCTGATCTGCACAAGTTCAATGCTGACGACCTGGCTCGTCGCTACAACGTGACCGCTAAGCACTCTATCGAGAAGATGGCAGCTATGTATCACGATGCATTCCTTACCGTGAGCGATATTACGGCTAACGAGTGTAAGTATCTGCTTGGTCGCGAGGTTACCCACATCACACCCAACGGTTTCGAGAACGACTTCGTATGGCAGGGTGAGGAGTACACCTCAAAGCGCGCTGCAGCCCGCAAGGCTATGATCGAGGTTGCCGAGGCTTGCTATGGCACAAAGTTCGAGAAGGAGCCTCTGATTGTCGGCACAAGCGGTCGCTATGAGTATCACAACAAGGGCCTGGATCTGTTCATGGAGTCGTTGAAGCGTCTTGCTTCATGCGCTCTGGATCGTGAGATTCTGGCTTATGTTACCGTTCCTGCTGCCAACAACGGCGCACGTGCCGATTTGGTTCGTCACCTGGCAGACAAGGAGCAGGCTATCGACGAGAAGCAGTGGAAGTACTCTACTCACTACCTTGAGAACCGTCAGTGGGATCCCGTATCGCAGTCAATCCGTGGCAGCGTATTGGAGACAAAGGATTCTAAGGTTAAGGTTATCTTCGTACCTTCTTACCTCAATGGCAGCGACGGCGTATTCAATATGAACTATTATGAGATGCTGGCTGGTATGGACCTTACAGCATATCCCTCATACTATGAGCCCTGGGGCTACACTCCTCTGGAGTCAGTAGCATTCTCAGTGCCTACCATCACATCTAACCTCTCTGGTTTTGGTCTCTGGGCTGTTAAGCAGGCCGACCACGAGGGTGTTGAGGTTATCAGCCGTGATGACAATAACGACGCATACGCTGTTGAGCAGATCGTAGCTGCCGTGTTGCGTTTCATGCAGCTCGACCAGGAGCAGCTTGCAGCTGTACGTCAGGGTGCTTGCAACCTCTCAAAGAAGGCTTTGTGGGAGAAGTTCTACAAGCACTATGAGCGTGCTTATGCCGAGGCTTTGGAGAACTCTACAGCTCGCATCAGCAACACCGCAACAGAGGATGGTGGTAGCTACACCGAGCAGATTAACTTCGTTCGTCAGCAGCTTACCTCTAACAAACCCTCTTGGCACCGTATGATGGTGGAGAAGCGTCTGCCCTCACGTTTGAGCGCATTGGAGACCATCTCTCGCAACTTGTGGTGGAGCTGGACTCAGG
>JAGBYV010000080.1 GCA_017628595.1 Alistipes sp. | reverse complement strand
TCCCACACCCGACTTATATTTCATATCGAGTATAGGACCATCCACATACATACCATTGGGATTGGGGCGATCGAGTACGATGACCTTGCGCGAAAAATCAGCACAAGCGTCAATCATGCGTATCATACTGATATAATATGTATAGAAACGCAATCCAACATCCTGCATATCAATGAGCAGAACATCGAACGCCTGCATCTTATCATCCGAGGGGCGCAACATATCGCCATCGTAAAGCGACCAGATGGGTACTCCCGTCTTCTCGTCCACCGAACTGGCTACATGCTCACCAGCATCGGCCGTACCACGAAAACCGTGCTCAGGCGAAAAGATGCCAACCAAATTTACGCCCTTGCCGATGAGCATATCCACAAGATGCTGCTCGCCAGCCATTGCTGTGTGGTTTGCCCGTACGGCTACGCGCTTACCCTTAAGCAATGGCAGATACTCTGCCGTACGCTCGGCGCCAACGGTAATAGTTGCGGGAGTGGGCTCTGCACCACTGCACGAGAGGCAGAGCAGAGAGAATATGGTTAAAAGAAGATGTTTCATTTGTGTTACTTTGTTTCGCTTTAGAACCTGTTATACGCTTTCGGCACCGCCCGTCTGCATCAGATACTCCTTGATGAAGCCGTCCAGGTCGCCATCCATAACTGCCTCGACGTTAGATGTTTGATATCCAGTTCTATGATCCTTAACACGGCGATCATCAAATACATAGGAGCGAATCTGCGAGCCCCACTCGATGCGTTTCTTCGTTGCCTCCAAAGCTTGTTGTGTAGCCATACGCTTCTCCATCTCGCGCTGGTAGAGTTTTGAGCGGAGGATTCGCATAGCATTCTCGCGGTTCATAAGCTGCGAGCGGGTCTCCATATTCTCGATAAGGAACTCCACCGCCTCGCCCGTATCGGGGTCCTTGCCGTGGTAACGCAGACGCACTGCCGTCTCGACCTTATTTACGTTCTGACCTCCGGCACCGCTCGCACGGAAGGTATCCCACTCGTAATCCGAGGGGTTGATCTTCACCTCTATACTATCATCAATGGCGGGGGTTACAAATACCGAAGCGAAGGTTGTCTGACGTTTGTTGTTGGCATTGAATGGCGACAGGCGCACCATACGATGCACGCCATTTTCGCTTTTGAGATAGCCGTAGGCATAGTCGCCCTCGATTTCGAGTGTGCAAGATTTAACGCCCACCTCGTCGCCCGCCTGATAATCCATCATACGGTACTTGTAGCCGTGGGCGTCACACCAGCGGGTGTACATACGCAGCAGCATCGAAGCCCAATCCAGAGCCTCTGTACCACCAGCGCCGGCATTAATGTCCATAATAGCGCCCATCTTATCCTCCTCTGCGCGCAACATATTACGAAGCTCGAGGGCCTCGATGAGAGAGATGGTGTGAGCATAGTGCTCCTCCATCTCGGCCTCGGTGGCGAGTTCGGCCACGACAAATTCGGGCATAAGATGCAGATCCTCAACAGCCTTTGCCACAGCGTCATAATCCTCAACCCAAGACTTTATGGATGCCACGCGGCGCAACTGTTTCTGTGCCGCCTCGGCATCGTCCCAAAATGTGGGATCCTGAGTCTTTTCCTCCTCGTTTTGCAGGTCTATACGTCGCTGAGCGATGTCAAAGACACCTCCCCAACGAATCCTGTCGTCTTATAGCCTCTTTAATCTGGTCGTCTGATACCATTTTGTTTTTTGCTAATTTATTAAGTTATCTCACTTCCGAAAGCATACCTTGCGGCCATTGGCCGCATATACAAATCTGACCCACCCCCTAATCCCCCGCCTCAGGCAGGGGACTTTGGTCGCTTTGCAAGCAAAGCTCCAAGAGTCAAATCAGGAAGTAAGATTAGTCCTTTATTCCTTATCCTTTTTGTTCTCCTCTCTCCTCGCGTTGGCACTATACGCTGTAGCGAGGCCAGCTCCAATACATATTCCAATTGGAATATTATCCATCGCTACACCAATCGCCGTACCTATTGCTATACCAATAGCAAGACTTTGACCTGGGTGAAGAGGTTTCTTCTCTTTTGTCATAATCTCTATCTGTTAATTTTTACGCACATACGATTTATCTGCATCGTCCGCAGTCGCTGCATCCATTACAAATCAGCCGACTACCACACATTGCACACGATGAGCGATAATGAGGCTTATACGAGCGCTCAGACGGAATAATCTGCCCCTGACGGTTACGCAACACAAACTCCATCTTGCGGCCAACGTGATTCACACCCGCCTTGAATGCCATCTGGCTCTGCGTGAATTTACTCGGGATGTTGAATCTGCGACCATCCTTGATAAAGACCGTGCCCGTCTCAATAAAGCAGAATGTTACGTCATACGCCTTGCACTGCTCGGAGAGTTTTTTCACCCATTCGAAATCGCAGGGTCGTGCACCGTCATAGTTCTCACCACCTGCAATAACCTGTTCGATTTGTCCCGTGGCGAGGTAATCCTCGATATCTATCGGCCCGATAAAGGGGGCTGTCATAATGCCTTTATGCTTGAATGGCAACTCCAAAAGCAGAGGTATTCGTTCGTCGGCGCGACGCTGATTCTCACACGTTACGTTGAAGAAGACATTATCCCAGCCATCGCCCCAATCTTTGGGCAAGCACTCCCGCACACGTTCGGGACGCTTCGTGAGAAGAAAAAACTTCACATCGCTACGGGCTTTGATTATCTGCCACGCCTCATCGCGCCACACATCGGCCTCATCCAGAAAGAAGTCGGACGACATGCATACACGAATCAACTCGCCACTCTTAATTTTCAGACGGCCATCGCGATCACGCTTGAGCGGATAGGTAAAACCGCTCTGCGTACGAAACACCTTGCGGCCATCCATTCCTCGCTTACTATCGAGGAAATACATATAGCAGTGCTGGCAACCTTCGCTAATCTTCTTACATCCGTGCCACGGATTCCAAATGTCGTGCATCCTCTATTTACTCGATCTCCCAGTCAACGCCATCCTTACGGTCCTTAACGCGGATACCAATGGCAGTGAGTTCGTTACGAATCTTGTCCGATGTCGTCCAATCCTTGTTGGCCTTGGCATCCTGACGAACAGCCAGGATCATATCAACAACTTTCTTCAACATATCGCCACCACCGGCGGCACCCTCCTGCTTCTCGTTGCGAAGACCGAGAATGTCGAATGCGTAGAGG
>JAGBYV010000007.1 GCA_017628595.1 Alistipes sp. | reverse complement strand
GCATTTGTTGAGGGCGCATACCTGTTGCGCCGTATGACTGTTGAGGAGCGTCAGCAGAGTGAGTCTCTGCAGGAGATGATTGATAAGCAGTCAGGCTCGGAGCGCGATTCTCTCAGTATGGCAGGTGTAGAGTTGCAGGATGTGTATACCGTTGGTATCGACCTTGCGGCTGCCTTGGAGCGTCCCGGCTCAGATGCCGATGTAGTGCTTCGCGATGGAGATCAGATTATGGTTCCTGAATACAACGGTACGGTGCGTGTGATGGGATCGGTTCTCTATCCTAACTCTGTTACCTTTAAGGAGGGTAAGAATCTGAAGTATTACGTTAAGTCTGCCGGTGGCTTTGATAACCGCGCCCGTAAGAATCGAGCATTTGTAATCTATATGAACGGTATGGTTGATTCAGGAATGTCGGCTAATGTGCGTCCCGGTAGTATTATCATCATCCCGAGTAAGATGGCCAAGGAGCCTATTAACTGGTCACAGGTTGTTCAGATGCTTTCGTCTACGGCTTCGATTGGTGCAGTGGTTATTTCGGCTATTAATCTTGCTACTAAATAGTTGTGGTTATGGATCAGATGCAAAATCAATATAATAATATCCCCGAAGAGCAGGAGATTGACCTTATTGAGTTGATTCAGCGAATGTGGGTTAATCGTTGGCTTATCGTAAAGGTGACAGCGGTATTTATGGTCGTTGGAGTGCTGGTGGCACTCTTTAGTGCCAAGGTCTATACCGCGTCTTGTGATGTTATACCACAGTCATCACGTTCAAGTGCATCGTCAAGCATGAGTTCTCTTGCTGCACTGGCGGGTATTAATCTGAATGCTTCGCAGAGTGTCGCAACACTATCTCCTAATGTCTATAGTAATATCATGAGTAGCACTACTTTCCGTAAGGAGTTAATGCAGACTATGATTGATTTTGAGGAGGTAGGCCACCCGATTAGTTTTTATGATTACTATACCAGCAAGGAGTATAATAAGCCGAGTGTATTCTCATATGTTAAGAAATACACTATTGGTCTTCCGGGTGTTATCATAAAGGCGATTCGTGGAGAGCAGCCAGCCCCTGAATATAGTGCTATAAGTGAGGATTCCGACTCACCGATTGAGACAGTTACGTCGGCCGAATATCAGGTAATGAATAGCTTGGCTGGGTATGTAAGCCTTTCTATTGATGATAAGAAGGGATGTGTAACCATCACAGCCAATATGTCTGAGCCTCTTGCTGCGGCACAATTGGCGCAGGCTACACTAACTCTTTTGCAGAAGTATATCACTGAGTTCAAGATCGAGAAGGTGCAGTCGAATCTGGACTTCGTTCAGGAGCGTTTTGAAGAGGCTAAGCGAAATTTTGAAGATGTGCAGGCACGCCGTGCAAAGCTGCGCGATGCTAACATGAACACATCTCGATATTCTGCCCGTACAGAGTTGGAGCGACTGGATGCTGAGTACACGTTGGCACAGGGCGTATATACTTCTCTTGCGCAGCAGGTTGAGCAGGCTAAGATATCAGTTAAGGAGACGGCTCCTATCTTGACTGTAATTAAGCCTGTAACAGTACCATATACGAAGAGCAAGCCTCAGCGCGCTATGATTCTCTTTGCATTTACGTTCTTGGGCGCAGTAGCGGGCATGGGCGGCGTATTGCTTATACCCGCAGTAGCCGAGATTACAGGCTCGGAGCGTATGAAGCGTATTGTGAAGGAACTCCCCGCAAAGAGTGATGTTGAGTAAGAAAATCAATCCCTAAAATAAACTACTATGGCAGAATTCGTTTTATCGACCTTGTTGCCGATGTTAGTTGCAGCAACTGTTGTATCAGTCGTTCATCCCACACTAGTGAAGATTGCCACATTGAAAAACATTGTTGACAATCCTGATGCGCGTAAACTCAATAAGGTGCCTATCCCCGTATTGGGTGGTGTAGGTGTCTTCCTGGGTGTGATGCTCAGCCTCAGTGTTGCTGGATACTATATTCCCGGCATGAGCATCCAGTTCGAGCTTATCATTGCTATGCTCATTATGCTCTATACGGGTGTTGGTGATGATATCCTGAGCCTGTCGCCACGCTTGCGCTTTGGTGTGCAGATCTTTACCGTCTGCCTGATGATGTTCCTGGGAGGAATCTATATTGATGACTTCCACGGTTTGTGGGGTGTATTTGATTTGCCTATAGCGGTAGCTATCGTGCTTACCTTGGTATCGTGTGTGGGTATTATCAACTCCATCAACCTCATCGACGGCGTGGATGGTCTCTGTTCGGGCTATGGTATGTTTGCATCGATTCTCTTTGCTACCTGTTTTCAGCGTATGGGTGACGTGTCGTATGCAACTCTGGCTTATGCCGTCTTTGGAGCATTGATACCCTTTATGCTGCATAATATGTTTGGTCGCAGATACAAGATGTTTATGGGCGATGGCGGATCTCTGGTGCTCGGTTTTATCTGCTCACTCTTTGTGATGCGAGTGATCCAGTCCGGATCTGATGTGGTTACGGGTTCTACTATCAGCTTCACTTTGGCAGTTCTGGCTGTCCCCGTCTTTGATACCTTGCGTGTTATGACTGCTCGTATGTTGCAGCGTCGTTCACCATTCAGCCCCGACAAGACTCACCTTCACCATATGTTTATCGCCCTGGGCTTCAGTCACGTTATCACGGCACTAAATGTCATCTTCCTCAACGGCTTGGTTGTAGTTGCTTGGCATATGTGCAACGTGTTTGATTGCACTCCTGAGGTGCAGCTGTATGTCACCATTGCGTCAGGCTTTTTGGCCACTTCGGGTTTGTATTATGGTGTTGATTGGATTCGCAGTCATCGCCCTGCAACCTATGCTTCGATGCAGGCCTTTGTTGCAAAATATCTTATTCACCGTACGGGTCTCCTGCTCAAGATTCAGCAGGTGCTTGATGGCGTGGAAAATTAGGTTAGTAAGAGAATATGCCTCATATTTCAGAACGTGCGATCCGCATGCCGGCATCGCCTATTAGAAAATTGGTACCTTTGGCCGATGATGCAAAGCGTCGTGGTGTGAAGGTATATCACCTCAATATCGGTCAGCCCGACCTGCCCACACCGCAGGAGGGATTGGATGCGCTCAAGACCATTGACCGTACACTACTTGAATATAGCCCCAGCGATGGTTTCCTGTCGCTCCGCGAGAAGCTGGTAGGCTACTATGATCAATATCAGATCAAACTCTCTCCCGACGATATCATTATCACTACGGGCGGTTCGGAGGCTGTGTTGTTTGCCTTTATGTCGTGCCTTAATCCCGGTGATGAGATCATCGTTCCTGAGCCGGCCTACGCCAACTATATGGCCTTTGCTATATCGGCTGGTGCGGTGATCCGTACCGTATCAACCTCTATCGAGGAGGGCTTCTCGTTGCCGAAGGTCGAGCAGTTTGAGGAGCTTATCAACGAGCGCACACGCGGTATTTTGATCTGCAACCCCAATAACCCTACGGGTTACCTCTATACCCGTAAGGAGATGAACCGTATCCGCGACCTGGTTAAGAAGTACGATCTCTTCCTCTTCTCTGACGAGGTTTACCGTGAGTTTATCTATACCGGCTCACCCTATATCTCGGCCTGCCACCTTGAGGGTATCGAGCAGAATGTGGTGCTCATCGACTCAGTGTCGAAGCGTTATTCGGAGTGTGGTATCCGTATCGGCGCCCTCATTACGAAGAATCGCGAACTGCGCAAAGCTGTGATGAAGTTCTGTCAGGCTCGCCTGAGTCCTCCGCTCATTGGTCAGATTGTGGCCGAGGCGTCGCTCGACGTGCCACGCAAATATATGATCCGCACATATGAGGAGTATATCGAGCGTCGCAATTGCCTTATCGATGGGCTAAACAAGATCCCCGGAGTATATTCACCCATCCCTATGGGTGCATTCTATACCGTTGCTCGTCTGCCTATTGACGATAGCGATAAGTTCTGCGCTTGGTGCCTCTCGGAGTTTGAGTACGAAGGCGAAACAGTCATGATGGCTCCCGCTTCGGGTTTCTACACCGATCCCACAAAGGGTCGCAACGAGGTGCGTATTGCATATGTCCTGAAGAAGGATGATCTGCGTCGTGCACTCTTTATCCTGGGCAAGGCTCTGGAGGCATATCCCGGCCGAGTGATGCCGTAGTCGTATCTATTGTAGTTTTAAGATCGAGGGCTGTCGCGGTTTTGTCGACAGCCCTTTGTTTTTTATTTAGAAAATCGGTAACTTGGTATAAAATGAAACGCAGCAAGAGTTACCGCTATATATT
>JAGBYV010000079.1 GCA_017628595.1 Alistipes sp. | reverse complement strand
ATGTTTTTATTTTATTATTTTCGACAATACAAAGCCCGTCATAAAGATAGCCAACGTGCCCAGCACAATGGTAAGGTAGGTATGCAGAGGTGCCAGAAAACTCATCCACGCGATGACGGCCAACCCCACCGCTACGGCTATGACTACATTCGTACGCTTTATTGTATGGCTAACCAAACCCAGCAGGAACAGTCCCAGCATACCGCCACTGAATATCGACGCCAGCTTCCACCACGCATCCAGCACACCATCAATCTGCATCATCAGAATACCCATCAAAACTCCCAGCGCACCTACCACTGCCGAGGCTACATACAACACGGCCATCTCCTCACGTGGCCTACTCTCACGCTTAAGGAGTTTTTTATAGAAGTCAGTAAGCACGATCGTAGCCGAGGAGTTGATGCTTGTCGATATTGTACTCATACCTGCCGCAAATAGCGAGGCAATGACAAGACCCGTCACACCCGCAGGCAGACCATGCACAATGAAATATGGGAACACCTTATCGCCCACAACACCCTCGGGCAGGAGCTCGGGTTGCGCCGTATAGTATGAGAATAGTGCCGTACCTATATATACAAACACAAACGATACGGGGATATACAGCAGACTGCCGAACATCGTTGAGCGCACGGCCTCGGCCGTTGAGCGGGCAGTCATATAACGCTGGACGTAGTTCTGGTCTATGCCGTAGTTCTGCATATTGGTGAAGAGTCCATACACCAGCACCACCCAGAACGTTGGCTCACGCAGCGTGAGTGAGAGACTACCCAGCGACATCTTGCCATTTGCGGCGGCAATCTCAAAGAGTTGCGAAGGCCCCTCGGGCATATCGAATGTAAGCAGCGCAGCGCATACAACGGCACCGACGATCAATATTATTCCCTGAATGGCATCACACCACATCACGGCAGCAATACCTCCCACGAGCGAGTAGAGAAGCGTCAGAACACCCGTCGCGACGATTACCGTTGCCACATCCCAGCCGAACATAGTATTGAGCGAGATGGCAAGCAGTAGCAGAATGGAGCCCACACGTGCAAGTTGTGTCAGCAGATAGCACACCGCAACATAAGCACGCGCCCAATAGCCGAACTTAAGCTCCAGATAGTGGTATGCCGAAACACTCTCCATACTGCGGTATAGCGGGATAAAGACCTTTGCAGCCAGCCATGTGGCAAGCGGTATGGAGAGGCTGAAGACCAGCTGATTCCAATTACCCGCATACGATCCTCCGGGCAGGCCGAGGAACGATATGCTACTCACGAAAGTGGCAAATATCGACATTCCCACAACCCACGAGGGTAACTGTCCCTTGGCAGCGGTGAAGGCCGAGGCATCCTCGCGGCTCTTAAAAAAGAAACTGCAACCGAACAGCGCCACACCTCCCACAAAGAGGAAGAATATGATATAGTCTAAAAGGGTTAGTTCCATAGTTCGTCTGTTTGATTCTGTTACTCCACTACCTCAACATAGAAACTCACAGGGCGAAATCCATCGTTGCACGAGAGCATAGCCGAGTGCGGATCACGCATCCAGCCATCGAAGAAGTTACCTCCACCCTCCGCAAGTTCCTTAATGAAAGGGAGCATAGTCTCCCAGGCACTTTGGCACATACCCTCGGGCTTCTCGCAATTCTCCACTACGAAGGTCTGCCCCAGGCGCATATCGCAGGCGTTCTGGATAGGATTCTCATACTCGGCCATCAAATCCTCGTAGCGAGCCATGCGCTTGACCGTAATTTTTACTCGTTTCATCGTTGCAAAGGGTTTGTAATACAAATATAGGAAATTTATTCGGTTTAATACAATTCATCCTCTCGCAACTCCCTAACCACGGCCTGCACAACATCTAAATAGTAAAAAATTTATATTTTTGATCATTTGTTGGAGGATAATTCCTAACTTTGAGGGAGCATATCGCCGTATGGCTGCGAATTTGGAATAAAAAACTCAAAAATAAGATCACTATGAAACGACTTTTAGGAAATGTTGCCATCATCACTGGTGGCGGTAAGGGTATAGGCTACGGCTTGGCCGAGGCATTTGCAGAGCAGGGTTCTAATCTGGTAATCACGGGACGTACCGAGTCACGTCTGGTGGCTGCAAAGGAGAAGCTGGAGGCTGCATATGGCATCGAGGTGCTGCCCATCGTAGCCGATGGTGCCGACGACAAGGCTATAAAGAACTCGGTTGCCAAGACCATCGAGACGTTTCGCAAGATCAACACTCTGGTAAACAATGCTCAGGTGTCGAAGTGGGGTACTCCGCTTGTT
>JAGBYV010000078.1 GCA_017628595.1 Alistipes sp. | reverse complement strand
CACCCAAAGCATGTACCGTGCCTGCGGGGATAAAGAAAAGGTCTCCAGGTTTAACTTCTATGCGATTTAGAAGTTCCTCCAAGCGAGATTCTGCAACCGCAGCGATATACTCCTCGCGAGTGATATCAAGATTTTTAAAGCCAAGATATATTGCAGCGCCAGGCTTACAGTCTGCTACATACCAAGCCTCGGTTTTACCATAGCTCGAGTGGCGCTCCTCGGCGAGTTCATCGTCGGGGTGTACCTGCACAGATAGTCGGTCGTTGCAGTCGAGGTACTTGATAAGTAGTGGGAAAAGTGTGCCGAAACGCTCAAAATTGGCCTCGCCAACCAAATCTCCCATATATACCTCGATAAGCTCCTCGAGGTTGTTGCCCTTAAGGAAGCCGTTGGTAGCTACCGATACATCACCCTTAACGGATGAAAGATCCCAGCTCTCGCCATATAATTTATCTTTTGGAAGTCGAGCGCATGCATTCTTTCTCTTCTGGAGAATTGCGATACCACCCCAAATACGCTCTTTGATGCGTGATTTAAATTTTAATGGATACAACATATCGCATTAACTCGTTTTAAGTGGCTAAAATAATGATTCTGCGAAGGTTACTACATCGTCGATATCTGCCGTGAGAGGGAATACCTTGCTTGGCTTGAGATACCAAAGTTCCTTGTTGGCTACGATGGTCTCCTCTCCGGCACCTGTAATGTTGAGCATGATACATGCATCTTTGTCGATGTTGCCACTCTCGACCATCTTGATAAGTGAAGCGAGCGCCACAGCGGGTGCTGGATTGATATCCACGCCTTCGAGCTCCTTAAAGAGTTTTGCAGCACGACGCGCCTGGGCATTCGTAGCCACTACGACATCGCCATTCGTTGCCTTGAGTGCATCGTACAGACCACCCGCAAATGTGTAAGGAGGACGACGATTTGAGAGTACCTTGGCGTCGATTAACTCTGCATCGCGACGAGCCTTCTTGGGATCGTATGGCAACATCTCGCGTGAGTCGGCACGCCAAGCGTCAAAGATTGGCACGAAGGGTGCGTTCTGCGAAACGATAAGCTTCATTAAGTTATTGCCATAGCGACCATCCTCGATGAGTCGCATATTAGCCTCCCATGCAGCAATAGCGCCTGTACCGCTACCTACAGCCTGGAAATAATAATCTGGAATGCGACCAATGGTTGTTACGGCCGAGAGTACGGTTGTACCCATGCCATCGCGACGAGCGATGTTCTTTGCACCACCTTCGGGGTAGAACTTTGACGATTTAAGCACCATGTTGACGAGGTTGATAGCGTCAAAGTAGTAGCCACCCTTCTAGCACGCGATAAGTTTTACACAGTCGTTGAGTGGTTCGGTAAACCACAACGCCTTGAGGTTGTCTGATGGTACGGCAAGCAAGATTTTGATGTTGTTATCCGAGCAAACCTTTGCAAAGGCACGCGCGGTGTTGCCAGCAGAGGCAACAACCAATACTCGCTCCTCTTTCTCGTCGATGCGAGCACATACGCTATACGCCTCGGTCTCCTTGAACGAACAAGTGGTCATGCGAGCACCCTTTGATGGGAAATAGCCGCTGAGCGTAATCCATAGGTTGCTCAATCCGAGGTAGCTAGCCAAGGCTTCGCTCTTATATGTCACGGGGGCTGATGAGCCCTGAAGCATGCGCTTTACGGGTAGCCAATCGCAGAATTTATAAAATCCATACTCCTCGGGCTTTAGTTCGAGCTGTTTTTGCTCATATTGGGTACGTACTAACGATGGTGTCTTGCACTCATGGTCGTCAAGTGTCCAACCGTTGTCGGCAAATTCGCGCGAGGTGGCCACGCACGTCAGCTTATAGTTAGTAGGTTTGAAATTGTCCATATCTTTGCTGAATTATATTTCTTTATATCGCTTTTCTGTTTCTTTGCAAGGGTTCATCCTTGTTCTTTATATATCGTGCAAATATACTCTTTTTTTTGAGAAAATCAAAGAGCCGAAGTGAGTATCGAGAATAAAAGTTGTTTTTGCGCTATATTTAAGAAATTATTCTTACCTTTGTATTGTTGTTTGCCTATGTTTATGGGTGGCAAAATACAGGTTTTGGTAATGTAAACTAATTATAGATATGAAAAGGATTAATCCATTGATAATCATTGCTATTATTGCAATATCATCTGCCTTGT
>JAGBYV010000077.1 GCA_017628595.1 Alistipes sp. | reverse complement strand
GCCCGAGTGGGTGGAGGTGGATACTACAAAGCATCAGATAATCTTCGAGAACGACAGCACCGAGGTGTGGTCACTTCCGTTGCGTCACCGTATACCTACGGCGGGCTATCTGTTTCGGCAGAAGGAGCCTGCGCTCAATGTAAAGAAATATGCTATTGAGCGTTATGGCCTTACGGTGGGACAGATCGTACAGGCCAAACGAGGCGAGGACGTGGAGCTGGAGAGTGGTGAAGTGCTCTCGAATGAGATGATAACCTATCGCCCATATTCTTCGCTCTCGTATGCCTACTGCTCCGATACCAACTACTCGGCGCGTCTGGCTCGTATGGTCGAGGGTGTTGATGTGCTCTATCACGAGGCGACCTACGCCGCCGATATGCGCAAGACAGCCAAGGAGCGAGGTCACTCCACTACCGAGGACGCTGCCAAGGTGGCAAAGATGGCCGGCGCAGGGCGACTGCTCATAGGACACTTCTCGTCACGATATAAGGATCTGTCGCTGCTGCTTGATGAGGCTCGTGAGGTATTTCCTGCAACCGATATTGCAGCCGAGGGAGAGACTTTTTTGATTGAACCTAAACCACATAAAGAATGACAAAGGCCGAGATACAGTTTGTACGTTCGCTTTCGGATAAGCGAGTGCGCGATGCGGAGCGATTGTTCATCGCTGAGGGGGATAAACTTATCGCCGAGATCCTGCAGTCGGGATGGCGAGTGAGAAACCTCTATGCCCTTGAGGGTCATTTCGATGGCCATGCCGAGCGGGTGAGTGAGAAGGAGATGGAGCGCATCTCGCAACTCAAGACCGCTTCCACTTCGCTTGCCGTTGTCGAGCAGCCTCGCCATAAGAGTGTAAAGAGTGCTCCCGCCGGGGCTCTGTCGCTTGCGCTGGATGGAGTGCAGAACCCGGGCAATCTGGGCACTATCATACGCCTTGCCGATTGGTTTGGCGTGGAGGATATATTCTGCTCGGAGGATACGGCTGATTGCTTCAATCCCAAAGTCGTACAGGCAACGATGGGTGCAATCCTGCGTGTGCGAGTGCACTACCTGCCGCTGGCTGATTTCCTGCGTCATACGCGCGAGAGTGGGGTGGAGGTTTATGGCACAATGCTCGATGGCGACAATATCTACGATACGGAGCTTGCTTCGTCGGGCGTAATTGTAATGGGCAATGAGGGCCGAGGCGTTAGTGCTGAGTGCGCCGCATCGTTCTCTCAGCGACTGCTTATTCCCGCCTATTCTGCTGCAGGCCAGGGCTCCGAGTCACTCAATGTGGCTATGGCTACGGGAATTGTCTGTGCCGAGTTCAGGCGCCGGATGAGATAACGGATTTCACTCCGTAAGGCGAACAATATGGAAAAACGGCTCTTTTGGGCCGTTTTTTTTATGCTCGAGTGATCAAAATCGGCAGAAACGGTTAATAATTGAAAATTATTAGTATATTTGCTGTTTGAAATAGTATGGATTTAATTATGTCGGATTCAAGACTTAAGATAGGAATTACACAGGGCGACGTGAATGGCGTAGGCTGGGAGGTTATTCTCCGCACCTTTGCCGATCAGCGTATCGCCGAACTTTTTACTCCCGTCATCTACGGCTCTCTCAAGGCCGCCAAGTATTATATGTCGATCCTCGATAAGGAGGATTATGGTGTTCAGTTCAACGTCGTAAAGTCGGCTGACGATGCACGTCGTGGCAAGATCAACCTTGTCGATACGGGCGATGCCGACCCCCAGCCGGGTGTAGCCTCAAAGGAGGGTGGCAAGGCTGCTGTTGAGGCGTTGGAGGCTGCCGTTGCCGATTTGAAGGAGGGCGCTATCGACGCTATGGTCACCGCCCCGATTGATAAGGAGTCGGCGCAGAGCGACAGCTTCTCATATACGGGACACACCGAGTTTGTGGCCGCACACCTCGAGGGCGAGCCTATGATGATTATGTGCAGCGACCGTCTGCGTGTGGGTTTGGTTACAATCCATATCCCCGTGGCAGAGGTCAGCCAAAGTATCACCAAGGAGAAGATTCTCTCGTCGCTTGCGACACTTCGCCAGTCGCTCAAGGAGGACTTCGGCGTTGTTGAGCCTCGCATCGCTGTTCTGGCACTCAACCCCCATGCAGGTGAGGGCGGCATGCTCGGCACGGAGGAGCAGGAGATCATCAAGCCCGCCATCGTCGAGGCTTTCGAGCAGGGTACGCTGGCCTTTGGTCCCTTCCCCGCTGATGGCTTGTTCGCAGGAGGTGGCTATGCCAAGTACGATGCTGTGCTGGCTATGTACCACGATCAGGGCCTGACACCATTCAAGACCCTCTCGCCCGATGGCGTGAACTTTACAGCAGGTCTCTCGGCTGTTCGCACCTCGCCCGACCACGGCACGGCGTATGATATTGCAGGCAAGGGTGTGGCAG
>JAGBYV010000076.1 GCA_017628595.1 Alistipes sp. | reverse complement strand
TCATCAGCCACTCGCCGTATTATTACCACACCTCAACCGACTATATAATTATAGACTGCATCGCCCACTCTGACACAAGCAAACAAGAAAAACATCGTTCAATTTTGAAAATAATGTTTTGGGGTTCGCAATATAATTCGTATTTTTGTTGAAGAAACCTAAAATATACAGATATGAAAAAAGGAATTTTGATTGTGTGCGCAGTTATCATCGCGTTTGCTTATGGCTGCAACACAAAGCCCGCCACTCCCGTTGCGGATGACTATCGCGTATGTGCATTCATATGGCCTTCGTGCCACGACGACTCGTTAGGACGCACCAACTGGGAGCAGGGCATAGGCGAGTGGGAGGTTATCCAGAAAGGTGACCCTCGCTTCCCGGGACACTATCAGCCCAAGCAGCCTCTGTGGGGCTACGAGATGGACAACGACCCTGCGGTTGTTGAGAAATGGATTCAGACGGCATTGGAGTATGGCGTAAATACATTTGTTTACGACTGGTACTGGTTTGACCACTACCCCTACCTTGAGAGTGCACTGAATGACGGCTTCCTGAAGGCTCCGTCAAACGAGAAGATGGAGTTTTTCATTATGTGGGCAAACCACGATGTCAAGCATAACTATTGGAATTACCACAAATGGCAGGACGATGAGTCAATCCTGTGGCACGGAGCTATTGACCCCAACGACTTCCCCAAGATCGTCGATAGAGTCATAAACCAATACTTCAAGCGTCCCAACTACACAAAGATTGACGGTTGTCCCGTATTTGCAATCTTCAGCACGGATAATTTCATCAAGAGTTTCGGAACGAAGGAGGCTGCCATCGAGGCTATGGAGTATATGCGCGGCGAGGTGCGCAAGGCAGGCTTCCCCGATATGCACTATATGATGATGGACGGCGGAGGCTTCCCATTCAACGAAGGCACAAAGGCAAGTGTTGACAACAGAATGTTCCTCAAGCCCGACAGCTGGGCTCTGTATAATATGGGCGGCTTTGATCCCGACTATATGCGTCACGGCCAGAATGCTATCGACTACCGCAATGGCTGGGACAACTATATGGATATTCCCGTATTCCCCACCGTATCGATCGGTTGGGATGACACTCCCCGATTCCCCGCCAAGGGCGAGAACGATGTGACTCGCTTCAACCACTCACCCGAGGCCTTCAAGAACTTCCTCCTCGAGGCTAAGCGCTATGCAGATGCGCACCCCGAGCAGCCCAAGTTTGTGATGATCAACGCCTGGAACGAGTGGGTTGAAGGTAGTTACCTGTTGCCCGACCGCTACTGGGGCTACGGATGGCTGGAGGCTGTACAGGAGGTTTTCGGCCCCGTAAAAGAGAAATAATATGCTATTTGGAAACAATAACTCAATGAAAAAAATATGAAATACGCAATTATCTCAACCGAGAAGGGTGATATGAAGGCTGAGCTCTATACCGAGGAGACACCTATCACCGCCCAGAACTTTATCAAGCTGGCCGAGAGCCGCTTCTACGATGGTCTTACGTTCCACCGCGTGATTCCCGATTTCGTGATTCAGGGTGGCTGCCCCATCGGCAACGGCACGGGCGATCCGGGTTACACCATTCCTTGTGAAACCTCTGCCGAGCGTCAGTACCACGACCGTGGCGTGATGTCGATGGCTCACCGAGGCAAGGATACGGGAGGCTCGCAGTTCTTCATCTGCCACAACCGTCAGAACACACAACACCTGGATCGTGTCCACACATGCTTCGGCAAGGTTGTGGAGGGTCTGGACGTGATTGACGACATCCGCCCGGGCGATCTGATCCTGTCGGTAACAATTACGGAGGAATAAACAATGAAAAGGACTCTACTGACTCTGCTCCTGACACTGATGTCGGGAGCGAGTCTTGTTTATGCGCAGAGCGATTCGCTCGCCATTGTAAATGCCGCATGGCAGGTAACGACCACGGCCGATGGCCTGGTGCACAAGCAGGCACAGATAAAAAACCTCTACGGCAGTGTGCAGTCGATCAATCTCATTGAGATTGCACCATCGGCAAAGCGCAAGATAGGCATCGCAAGCGACAGAAG
>JAGBYV010000075.1 GCA_017628595.1 Alistipes sp. | reverse complement strand
GCTTTTTTATTAGTACTCATCATCGTAGTCATCGAGATCATCATAATCATCCCACTCCCCTATCTGATCGTCATCATCACAGTAATCGCACTCATCATCCGCTGAGGAATCACCACCCAATATCCTATCGGCTACCCACATTCCAAATAACCCGTGCCACAACGACATAACTGCAAAATTTAATCGTTCTACTTGATGGCTCTATACGCCTCCACGGCGGCACGCACCTTGCCGTGCTGGAGCAACAATTGACGAGCAAAGTCGTAGTCCTCGATGCCGGTCTCGGCCATAATCATTCGTGCACCACGATCGACGAGTTTCTTGTTCGTAAGCTCCATATCCACCATACGGCTGCCACGCACATGACCCAGGCGGATCATCGTAGCCGTAGAGATCATATTCAGAATCAGTTTCAGGGCCGTAGCCGACTTCATACGGGTACTGCCCGTGACAAACTCGGGGCCCACCACCGTAACGATAGGCACCTCCGACTCGGCAGCAAGTGGCGAGCCATCATTATTGGTGATGCACGAGGTGAGCATTCCCATTGCCCGGGCCTGCTTGACAGCGCCAATTACATAGGGCGTAGTACCCGACGCAGCAATACCGACAAGGGTATCCTCTGCCGTGGGATTAAACTTCAGTATATCCTGCCAGCCCTGCTCCCAGTCATCCTCTGCACCCTCGACAGCAGTACGGATGGCGCCATCGCCACCGGCAATGATTCCGATGAATTTGTCTCGCACACCATACGTAGGAGGTATCTCCGAGGCATCTACGATACCCAAACGACCACTCGTGCCGGCACCTATGTAGAATACTCGGCCACCGCGCTTCATGCGTTCTACGATACCCTCAACCAGTTGCTCGATCTGCGGGATAGAGCCGCCCACAGCCATCGGCACCGTCATATCCTCGGCATTCATCGCACGAAGCAACTCCAGGGTTGTCATCTTATCCAGATTCTCATAGTTTGAACTCTGCTCTGTTGTTTTCATATAGTGTGATATTTTATAAGTTCTTCAATGGGGGTTGAGATGAATCGCGCGATGCGTATTCCCTCCTGCGCAGCTACGCGTTCAAAGACCTCACGCAGGGCATTGCCAAAACCACCCACCACACCTATCGGATAGCGCTCCACATCATATTGGCGTAACGAGCGGGTGATAAACGCTCGGAAATTACCATCGACAAGCGTCTGGATGTAGGGCACGGCATAGTGCTCCATAATAAATGGGGCAAAGCCGCCCAGATATCCCGACGGTGAGCCCTCGGAGCGATATACATTGGCAACGATTGTAGCATAATCACTCGGATAGCGGCTTCTGAAGTCGGCAGCAACCTCTTCGGGCACAAGTCCCTTCAGGAAGTCGGCAATAAAGAGCTTGCCAAGTGTTGCGGCACTGCCCTCGTCACCCAGAATGAATCCGCTGGAATAGACTCTCTTTACTATCTTTTCGCCATCATACTGGCACGAATTGGATCCCGTACCGAGTATTGCCACAATACCGGCCTGATGACCACACGCCGCGCGAGCAGCAGCCGTCAGATCGTCACATATCTCCACCTTCTCGCACGAAAGCATCCTACGAAATAGTTGCGACAAGGCAACGACAACACTCTCGGTCACCACGCCTGCCGTGTACATATAGACCTCACTGATTGAATATCCCGCCGAGGCGATATCTTCGCAAATAGTGCGAACAATATCATTCACGGCTGCAAGCGGCATGGTCGAGACATTAGTTCCCGCCGTACGGAACGATGCCACAGCCTCGCCCCCGTCGCCTACCACACGCCAATCGCCCTTGGTAGCTCCGCTCTCTACAATCAGTTTCATTGCTGCTTAGATTTTTTCAGTCTCTCGACATCCTTGTCAAAGAAGAAGAACTTGGCCACAAGAAGCACAATGCCTGCAACAACCCATATCACAGCCAGGGTAGCGATGCCGCCCGACAGACCTAGCTTGGGACTCATCAATCCGAGGATAAGCGGGGCAAGCGAACCCATACCAAAGCCAAACATCTGCAACACGGCAGAGGATGAGGAGTGGTAACGCTCGGAGATTACGTCGTAGAGGATAGAATATGTATTGGCATCAAAGAATGCACGGAAGAAACCGAAGCCAGCCAAAGCAGCATAGACCACCACCAGGCTCTCTGACAGACCCATCAGCACGATGCAGGGGGCCGCCAGCAGCAGACCTCCGGCCTGCAGGATAAGGCGGTTCTTGCCTCCACCACGACATGCCGCCAACCGATCCGAGAGACTACCAGCCACCAGCACGCCGACAAATGCCGCCGCATGGGTCCAGAACATAGAGTTAAAGCCGGCAGAGGCCGAACTCAGCGAGAAGTTCTCCATCAGCACCTTGGGCATCCACGTAAGGTAACCCGTAAGCACAAAGATAAGCGATGTAAAGCCAAAGATCATACACACAGCTGTGGGCACGCGGAAGATGGCCGACATAGCCTCAAAGAATGAGGGCTTCTTCTCCTTTGCTGCGCTCTGCGCCGATGCCTGATGCTTATCCTTGAGGCGGAGTATCAGCACAAAGGTAAAGAGCACACCCGCAGCACCGAAGATCAGGAACGAGTATTGCCAGCCCAGTGTATCGGCAATAAGACCTGCGAGGAATCCGCTTGCGATGACTCCCACATAGTAAGCCGTCTGGTGAATGGACATCGCACGGGCGCGGGTACGCGTATCGTGATACTCGGCGATGATGGCGGGATAGGTCGGGCCAAATATTGCCTCACCCACACCCGTAGCCACGCTGCGCATGAGGATCATCAGTATAACGGTATTGGCAAAGCCCGTAAACATTGTAGCCGTGCTGAAGAGCGCCACGCTGAAAATGATTATCTTCGATCGGCTCAGACGGTCGGCAAAGTATCCGGCAAATGGCACCGTGAGGGCGAAAAAGAGGTTAAAACAGGTCGATATCAAACCCATCGTTACATCGCTCGCACCCAAAAACTCCTGAATGTGCGGCAGCACGGTGTTGAAAACCTGACGATCGCCTTGATTCAGAAAATAGGCAACCCAGAGCAAGAGGATGATCTCCCACTTGTAGAATCTCGAATTTACATTTACCTTCATAGAGAAAAACTTTCTTCAAATTTACTAATTTTTCCCTTATTGGCAAAATGTGGCAATTAATAATGCAAGTGCTAAAGCCTTTGAATTATAACGGAGGGCTGCACCGTCCACCACGGCGCAGTAAATCTACCCATTATAGGAATCTCGAAAATATTATGTACCTTTGTGGCGGATTATAATTATTAAAACATGATATAGTATGAACGAGATTTCTAAGTGTCCTAAATGTGGTGGTGAATATGTATATTTTGACGGATCGCTGTATGTGTGTCCCGATTGCGCGCATGAGTTCGAGGAGGCCACAACCGCAGAGGGCAGTATCGATGTACCCCGAGACAGCAACGGCGCAGAGCTTCTGGATGGCGATGCAGTAACCGTTATCAAGGATCTAAAGGTTAAGGGTTCATCAATGGTCATCAAGCGCGGAACAAAGGTAAAGAGCATTCGTCTTACCGACAATGCCGAAGAGGTGGATTGCAAGATCGATGGCAGCAGCATTGTATTGAAGACCTGCTTCCTGAAGAAATAGTTTTGCCCACATATCTGCACAAAAAAGGAGTTCACCGAACTCCTTTTTTATTTCATATCCAATTACTTCACACTCACTTTGGGGATGTCGCTCCAGCGCGTTGTGTAGTGTGGCGATTGGTTGTCGCTGGCGGTTTTGATCTTGCCACTGCCCTGAACAGCCAGCTTAAT
>JAGBYV010000074.1 GCA_017628595.1 Alistipes sp. | reverse complement strand
TGAGGATGTAGAGTTCGAGGAGGTTAAGTAATATTCTTTCTCGCAATATGAAAGTGGTTGTCCTTAAAGGCAACCACTTTTTTGTTTTGCGATTTGCCGTTGTCGCGACTAATCACTATATTTGTAGAAAACTAACCAAAATTTAGACACTATGATTCACGTTTCTAAGATGGCGAGAGTAGCCGTTGCTGCCCTCGCAATGATTGGCCTTGTGTCGTGTGGCTCGACAGAGGCTAATATGGTGGATGGAAGCCTCCCCAGAGCCAAGTCTTCGCAGGCATTGGATGTTGCGTTCGATAACTATCTCTCAGCCGTTCAGGCTGCCGGGCAGGATCTGCACAGTATTATGATTGTCAAGGATGGCAAGGTTCTCAAGGAGCAGTGGATGAGCGAGGGTGATGCCGCAACGCCTCATATTCTTAACTCCGTTAGTAAGACCTTTACCGCTACGGCCGTAGGCTTTGCCATTGCCGAGGGCAAGCTCTCGCTTTCGGATAAGGTTGTGGATATCTTCCCCGATAAATTGCCCGCTGAGGTGAGTGATAACCTGAAGAAGGTGGAGGTACGTCACCTGCTCACTATGTCTGCTGGTCACGATACCGAGCCCAGCCGTCGCTCATTGCCCGAGGATGCTGACTGGGTTGAGGCATTTCTGGCGCACCCCTTTGTGCATGAGCCGGGTACATTCTTCTGGTACAATAGCATGGGTACCTACATGCTCTCGGCTATCGTACAGAAGGTTACGGGCGAGAAGGTTGTCGATTATCTGAAGCCTCGCCTCTTTGATCCCCTCTGCATCGAGGGTGCCACATGGCAGGAGAGCCCTCAGGGTATCAATACCGGTGGTTGGGGTCTTTACCTCAAGACCGAGGATCTGGCAAAGATGGGTCAGTTGATTTTGCAGGGAGGAGTGTGGAACGGCAAGCAGTTGATCTCAAAGGAGTGGATTGACGAGGCTACTGCTAAGCATATCGATTGCCGTCCTGCGGGAATGCGTCCCGAGCAGATTACATTCAAGCCAGAGGATAGCGACTGGTTGCAGGGCTACTGCTACCAGATGTGGCGTTGCCGTCACGGTGCGGTGCGTGCCGATGGTGCCAATGGCCAGTATATCATTGTCATGCCCGAGCAGAATGCGGTGATTGCAATGACGGCCAATATTCAGGATATGCAGAGTGAGATCAACCTTGTGTGGGAGCATCTGTTGCCCGCTTTGCAGTAGGTTTTCGCTCCAGCAGAGGGCGCTAAACTACCTTTGAGAGTATAGACTACTATAGAATAATGGAAATTTGTCTGAAAATCGGTCGTAAAGATTCGGTTTTCAGACTTTTTTTGCTTATCTTTGCGAGATTAAAAGGCGGAACATATCCGCTAAGCGTGATTAATAACGTAATAATTAGAAATACAAACAAAAATTTTTAACAACAATGCAAAGTAAAGGCGCACTTAAACTGTTCACTATTCTTTTAGTGATTGGTTGCATCTATCAGCTCTCATTCTCGTTCGTAACGAGAAACGTAGAGAAAGACGCTGCTGAGTATGCTGCTACGTTCGACGAGGCAGAGCAGGCGGCAAAGGAGGCTTACTACTTGGATTCAATCCAGAATCAGCCCGTTTATAGTTTCCTGGGTCTTAAAGACTTCACCTACAAGGAGTGTAAGGAGAAGGAGGTAAACCTTGGTCTTGACCTTAAGGGTGGTATGAACGTAATGCTCGA
>JAGBYV010000073.1 GCA_017628595.1 Alistipes sp. | reverse complement strand
GTCTGCTGGATGAGTGCCATGCTCATATGCGTTGCGGCCTTCTTTGTGCAGATAATAATCCACGAAGCAGGGCACCTCATATGCGGCCTGGCTACAGGTTTTCGCATGGTGTCGTTCCGAGTGGCTAACATTATCCTCGTGCGTCACGATGATGGCTGGCAGTTTGGCCGTTTCAGCATAGCGGGAACGGGTGGGCAATGCCTCATGGAGCCCGCCATTGATCATCTGAAGGATGCCCACAATATGCCCTACGCATGGTATCTTGCCGGTGGCGTGATTGCAAATATGGCAACGGCCATCGTGGCAATTGTAATCCTCTGTCTGCATGTTGCGGGCGTAGTGATGAGTTGTATTCTGGCCATGATGGCACTTACGGGTGTTTACCTCGCAATCACCAACGGTATCCCCATGAAGATAGGGGGCGTGGCCAACGATGGGGACAACATCCGCACCCTAAGGCACGACATCGATGCCCGACGCATGCTATGGATTCAACTGAAAGCCAATGCCGTATATACCCGCGGCATACGTTTCTGCGATATGCCTCAGGAGTGGTTCCACGCATCCGAGGATGCCGACGTCGGCAACTATCTGTACGCCACAATCATAGGCATGCGTGCTTCGCGCGAGATTGAAAATTTTGACTTCGAGGCGGCATATACCGACCTGCGGCGCCTGCGTGCAGCCGGATCGCGTCTGCTGGAGCTTCTCCAGATGGAGACCGCCTGCGAGCTTCTGCTTCCTGCCATCATACTCCACCGCCCGCGCTATGAGATTGAGGCCATCATGGATCAGAGGACCGAGCAGTATGCCCGTACGTATGCACGCTATATGTTGAGCCGTGCCGTTACGGTATATGTAATCGAGCGGTTCATAAAGCGCAACAAGGCAGCCACCGAAAAGGCTCTGCAGCAATTCAAGAAGATGTCCAGCCGCTACCCCACCAAGGGCGAGCAGCGCAGTTGCATGGAGCTGATGGACTACCTCCAAACCCTTAACGATGAAGATTATGCAATTAATTGATACCCATTCTCACCTCTATGCCGAGGAGTTCGACTCGGATCGTGCAGAGGCACTTGCGCGAGCACGCGAAGAGGGCGTTACCACGCTGCTTCTGCCAGCTATCGACAGCGAGAGCCATGAGCGGATGTTCTCTCTTGCGCTATCCGAGCCCGGGATGTGCTATCCGATGATGGGTCTGCACCCCACGTCAGTAAACGAGAATCCCCGCTGGAGGGAGGAGCTGGCCGAGGTTGAGCAATATCTCGACACGCCACCGCAGGGTATTGAATTCTGCGCCGTAGGTGAGATAGGCCTGGATTACTATTGGAGTCAGGATTATGTTGCCGAGCAGCGCGAGGCCTTCATCACGCAGTGTCGCTGGGCCGCAGAGCGCAACCTGCCCGTAGCCATTCACACCCGAGCCGCATGGGATGATATGTGCGACATACTGGAGCAAGAGGGTGAGCGAGCCCGCACCCATGGGCAACGGCTGCGAGGAGTGCTGCACGCCTACTCTGAGGGTGCCGAGACATACCGTCGCCTGGCGGCAAGCGGCGACTGGTTGTTTGGCATTGGCGGCGTGGTGACCTACAAGAAGAGCACGGTGGCGGAGGCCGTACAGGATATGTCGCTCGATGATGTGATTCTGGAGACCGACTGTCCCTATCTCACACCCGTACCGCATCGCGGCAAACGCAACGAGTCATCATACGTGAGATTCGTATGCGAGAAGGTGGCCGATATTAAAGGCATCAGTGCCGAGGAGGTGGCTCGCGCAACGACAGAGAATGCCCGCAGAATGTTTTTAGAGAGATAATACTTATATATATAAAGTAAGATGGAACAGATTATCCGCAAGACGGAGGATGCCCGTGCATCCATACTTCTTATTTATACGGGTGGCACCATCGGCATGCGCCCCGACGAGCAGACCGGTGCTCTGGTGCCCTTCGACTTTCACGGCATATACGACGAGTTCCCCTCGCTGCGCCGCATGAATGTCGACATAGCCGTTCACACTATGCCCAAACTCATCGACTCGTCGAATGTCCGCCCATCGGACTGGTGCGCCATAGCCGAGGTTATCCGCAACCGCTACGAAGCCTACGACGGTTTTGTGATTCTGCATGGTACCGACACCATGTCATACACGGCATCGGCACTGAGCTTCATGCTGGAGAATCTCGCTAAGCCTGTGGTATTTACGGGTAGCCAGATACCCATCGGAGTGCTTCGCACCGACGGTCGCGAGAACCTTATCACCGCCATCGAGGTGGCTGCAGCAAAAATTGGAGATGAGCCCGCCGTACCCGAAGTATCGTTGCTCTTCCACAGCCGTCTGTGCCGTGGCAATCGCACCCGCAAAAGCAGCGCCGAGGAGCTGGATGCATTCTCATCACCCAACTATCCATCGCTGGCCGAGGTGGGCGTGAAGATTACCTACAACACCGCCGCCATTGCCCGCCCCGAGCATAACAACGAGCCGCTACGCATTGCAACGATGCTAAGCGAGGGAGTTGCCATCATAAAGCTCTTCCCGGGTATCGGCGAATACACTCTGCGTGCCATCCTTTCGGTTGAGGGCCTGCGTGGCGTGGTGCTCGAGACCTACGGCGCAGGAAATGCCCCTACGGCCAAGTGGTTTCTCGATCTTATGCGCGAAACGGTCGAGCGCGGCGTGATGGTGCTCAACGTAACGCAGTGCGACAATGGCAAGGTGGAGATGCAGCTCTATGAGACCGGCCAGCGCCTGCAAAGCGTGGGTGTGATCTCGGCACACGACATGACAACCGAGGCCGCAATCACCAAACTTATGTACGTTTTGGGAAAAAATCTCGATTTGGAGCAGAGTATTCGCCTAATGAAGAAGCCTCTTAGAGGAGAATTTACATTGTAGGGACTTGCATATAAAAAAAATAATTCTTATATTTCGAACCGTAAACTCTACCAAAACCGCTTTCACCGCCCTCTATGGGGTGGGAATTGACGGCGCAACGCGCTAACCTACAAACAGTTATGATAGCAGAAGAAGCGCGCGCAAACAGGAGGGCTCACGCAGTCCGCAATGGCAGAAATGAGACTTTTTGGAGGGGTTACGGCGAAAAAAAATATTTTTTTGAAGAAATTTTTAACGACATAAAACTATAAAATAAAAGTAACAAAACACTAATTAAAATTTATTAAAACAATTATGAAAAAGAATTTTATGTTTTTGGCAGTAGCCGTACTTGGCTCTGTTAGCGCATTCGCTCAGGGTGCAGAGACTGAACTCGCAGGTGAGACCATGCACCAGATTTTGATGCAGAAGTTCCTCGAGGGTGGTTGGGGCTGGATGATGCCCGTGTTGGTTTGCTTGGTAATCGGTTTGGCTATCGCTATCGAGCGTATGCTTTTCCTCGCATTCTCTAACATCAACACTAAGAAGTTCATGGCTAAGTTCGAGGAGACTTTGAACAACAACGGCGTTGAGGCTGCTAAGGACCTTTGCCGCAACACTCGCGGTCCCGTTGCTTCTATCTACTATCAGGGTCTCGATCGTATGGATCAGGGTATGGACGCTGTTGAGAAGGCAGTTGTTTCTTACGGTTCAGTTCAGACAGGTCAGTTGGAGTCAGGTCTTTCTTGGATTGGTTTGTTCATCGCTCTTTCTCCTATGTTGGGTTTCATGGGTACCGTTGTTGGTATGATCGGTGCGTTCGACCAGATTCAGGCTGCTGGTGATATTTCTCCTACTATCGTAGCAGGTGGTATTAAGGTGGCTCTTTTGACTACTTTGATGGGTCTTATCTCTGCTGTTATTCTCCAGTTGTTCTACAACTACATCGTTGCTAAGATCGACACTTTGGTGAATACTATGGAGGATGCTTCAATCACTTTGGTTGACATCATGACTGCATACTCTAAGAAATAATTAAGACCTTAAAAGAGAATTAACAATGGGAAAATTGATTAAATATCTGTCACCCATCCTAATTGCTGTATCTGTGGCTTTGGTCTTTTGGTGTGTATTTACCACACCTGAGGTTCCAACAGTAGAGAATGCTTCAGCAGTAGGTAGCACACTTATGTGGGGCTACGTTATCGCTGCCGCAGCTATCATCATCGCAGTATTTTCAGCTATTTGGGATTTGATCCAGAAGCCTGAGGGCATTAAGGGTACAATGTTTGCTGGCGTAGCAATCATCGCAATCATCGTAGGTGCTTACTTCATCGCTAACGGTCACGACTACCAGATCATCAACCTCGAGACACAGGGTGTTTTCGAGCGTGGTGAGACAGTAATCTCTGATGCAAGTATCCTCGTTGCTTATGTAGCAGGCGCTGGTGCTATCATTTCAGCAATCTATTCAGCAATTTCTGACGCATTAAAATAATTGAAGTAGTATAATGGGAAATAATAGAAAAACACCGGAAGTTCGCGCCGACTCTCAGGCCGATATCGCTTTCTTGTTGCTTATATTCTTCCTCGTTGCTACTACAATGAACTCTGACAAGGGTCTGTCACGCGTGCTTCCGCCGCTGCCACCCGAGGATGTTAAGGTTGAGGATCAGAAGATCAAGGACCGTAACGTATTGTTGGTATTCGTTAATGCAGCAGGTCAGATTATGGCCGGCGACGAGTCAATGGATATTCGCGGCTTGAAGGAGAAGGCTAAGGAGTTCATCGTGAACGCAGCCGATGATGAGACACTCCCCGAGAAGAAAGATACCGAGATCGAGTTGGAGGATGGTTCTAAGTGGACATACCCCGTAAGCGAGGGTGTAATCTCACTTCAGACTACACGTGATACCAACTACGAGGTTTATATCATGGTACAGAATGAGTTGGCTCGTGCCTTCAACGAGGTTCGTGACGACGTAGCCATGAATAAGTTCGGTAGCGTATTCGAGGAGCTCAACGAGGACCAGCGTAACGCTGTTACCAAGGCTGTACCTTTGAAGATCTCTGAGGCTGAGCCTCGTCAGGGTGCTAAGAAGTAACGTATAACAAAGATAAAAGAAGAAAAGTTATGGCAGTAATGAAAAAATCGGGTGACAAGAAAGAGGTCCCCGCAATCTCAACCGCTTCGCTTCCCGACGTTATCTTTATGATCTTGTTCTTCTTCATGGTGTCTACCACCATGCGTGAGCAGGAGGTTATGGTACGTTACAAGTTGCCCCAGGCTACTGAGGTTGCAAAGTTGGAGAAGAAGAGTTTGGTTAGTACTATCAATATTGGTGTTCCCGCATCACACATGCAGGCACAGTATGGTACTGCTCCCCGAATTCAGTTGAACGACTCATTCAAGAGTGCAAAGGATATTGGTGACTTTATCGGTGCAGAGCGTGATCAGCTCAACGAGGCTGACCGTGCACAGATGACTATCAGCATCAAGGCTGACCAGTACACCAAGATGGGTATTATCACCGACGT
>JAGBYV010000072.1 GCA_017628595.1 Alistipes sp. | reverse complement strand
CTCTACGGCAATGGGGTCAACTCCAGCGAAAGGCTCATCCAGAAGGATGAATGCAGGGTTGATGGCTACGGCACGGGCAATCTCCGTGCGGCGGCGCTCACCACCCGAGAGCTGAATACCCAGGCTCTTGCGAACCTTCTGCAAGCGGAACTCCTCGATAAGCGACTCTACGCGGTCACGCTGGTACTCCTTGCTGTAGGATGTCATCTCCAGCACGGCGCGAATGTTGTCCTCGACACTCAGGCGGCGGAATACCGATGCCTCTTGTGCAAGGTATCCCACACCCATCTGCGCACGGCGATAGACAGGCATATCGGTAAGCTCGCTCACTACGCCCTCGTCGTTCTCGAGGAAGATTTGTCCCTCGTTAGGCTTGATAAGACCCACTATCATATAAAAGGTAGTAGTCTTGCCAGCTCCGTTGGGGCCGAGCAGACCTACGATCTCACCCTGTTTAACGTCGATGGTGACGTGGTTTACGACGGTTCGTGACTTATATTTTTTGACCAGCTCGCTTGTGAATAGTCGCATATTCGTTGAAATTTTTCACAAAGTTATTATTTTTTCCAAAAAAATTTTTATCTTTGAATGAGAATTTAACTTTTACTTTAGGATAGCACCTGCATCGAGTATTTATTTTTCAGCGATGGAACAAGAACAGAGCATTTTGCATGACAAATTAAAGGAGTATTTCGGCTTTACATCCTTCAAGGGCAACCAGGAGGCTGTGATTCGTAATCTGCTCTCTGGACGTGACACATTCGTGTTGATGCCCACTGGTGGTGGCAAATCATTGTGTTATCAGTTGCCTGCTCTGATCATGGATGGCGTAGCTATCATCATATCGCCGCTCATAGCCCTGATGAAGAATCAGGTCGATGCAATGCGTACGTTCTCAACCGAGTCGGGTATTGCCCATTTCCTTAACTCATCACTCAATAAGACGGCCATCAATCAGGTGCGTCAGGATGTGTTGGATGGCAAGACTAAATTGCTCTATTTTGCTCCCGAGTCACTCACAAAGGAGGATAATATCGCCTTCCTGCGCAAGATCAAGATCTCGTTCTATGCCATTGATGAGGCTCACTGTATCTCGGAGTGGGGTCACGATTTCCGTCCGGAGTATCGTCGTATCCGTCCCATCATAAACGATATTGGTCATGCTCCGCTTATTGCTCTTACGGCTACGGCTACACCCAAGGTGCAGATGGATATCCAGAAAAACCTGGGTATGACCGATGCTGCGGTATTTAAGTCATCGTTCAACCGTTCAAACCTTTTTTACGAGATTCGTCCCAAGCATAATGCCGAGCGTGATATCATACGTTTCATTAAGCAGAAGGCGGGAAAGAGTGGTATTATCTATTGTCTGAGCCGCAAGAAGGTTGAGGACTTGGCCGAACTGCTGGTGGCAAACGGCATCAAGGCGCTGGCCTACCATGCTGGTATGGATGCGCAGACGCGAGCAAATAATCAGGACGATTTCCTGATGGAGCGTGTCGATGTGATTGTTGCGACGATTGCCTTCGGTATGGGTATTGACAAACCCGATGTGCGATACGTTATACATTACGATATTCCAAAATCTCTGGAGGGATATTATCAGGAGACGGGACGTGCCGGCCGTGATGGTGGCGAGGGTCACTGCCTCACATTCTATAGCTATAAGGATATCCAGAAACTCGAGAAGTTCATGCAGGGCAAACCTCTTGCCGAGCAGGAGATTGGTAAATTGTTGCTGCTGGAAACGGTGTCGTATGCCGAGAGCTCGATGTGCCGTCGCAAGACTCTTCTGCACTACTTCGGCGAGGAGTATACTGAGGCCAATTGCGGTTGCTGCGATAACTGTGTGAATCCCAAGCCCAAGGTAGATGCCAAGGCCGAGATGAAACTGGTATTGCAGACGCTGGAGACTATTGGTGACAAGTTTAAGATTGATCACCTCTGTGCAGTGCTTACGGGTAAGGTTACCGCGCAGGTCAAGAGTTATGGACACAATAAGTTGAAATATTTTGGCGAAGGCGAGGAGCATGATGCCAAGTTCTGGGGTGCGGTGATCCGTCAGGGACTGATAATGGGCCTTATTGATAAGAGTATCGAGAACTATGGCCTTATATCGGTCAACGATAAGGGTCGTGCATATATCCAATCGCCCAAGTCGGTAACCATTACGCTTGATCATAATTACGACGACGAGGAGAAGGAGGAGGAGACCATGACAGCCCAGATGGGAAAGGGTGGTGCTGCTGATGAGGAGCTCTACGCCATGCTGAAGGATCTGCGCAAGAAGGTGGCCAAGAAGCTGGATCTGCCTCCATTTGTGATCTTCCAGGATCCTTCACTTGAGGATATGGCTATTCAGTATCCGATCACAATCGAGGAGATGCAGAATATCTCGGGTGTTGGTGCCGGCAAGGCCAAGAAGTTCGGTGAAGATTTTATACGCCTAATCAAGGCCTACGTAGAGGAGAAGGATATCATTCGCCCGCAGGATATGGTCGTCAAGTCGGTGGCTAATAAGTCGGGTAACAAGATATTTATCATCCAGTCTATCGATCGAAAGATGGATTTCGAGGATATTGCACGCGCCAAGAATCTCGACTTTGAGGAGCTGCTATCCGACATTGAGGGAATCGTAAATTCGGGTACACGACTCGATATCTCGTACTACCTCAATCAGTATATGGATCAGGATAAGATCGAGGATATCTATTTGTATTTCAAGGAGGATGCCGAGGATGATTCGCTCGAAGCCGCCATCGAGGAGCTGGGCTCGGATTATAGCGAGGAGGAGATTCGTCTGGTGCGT
>JAGBYV010000071.1 GCA_017628595.1 Alistipes sp. | reverse complement strand
TTATACATTCGAGCAGATGCATCGTATGCTTTCGATCGTAGGTGCACCTACCAAGCCCGAGGATGTGGGTATCACGAAGGCGCAGATGCGTGCCGATGTCCCCTACGTTCGCCATATACGTCGCCGTTACAATATGATGGATCTTGGATTGCGTGCCCGCACGCTCGAAAAGTGGGTCGAGGGAGTTTTTGGAGCGCAAGGCGTTTGGGCTATAAAATAGTATATTGCGGTAGAAAACAATACGAGGCTATTCCTTTCGGGATAGCCTCGTATTTGTTTATTGCTAAGTATATTACTTCTGCATCTTATTTAAGAAGCACTCAATGGTGTTCTCCATAAGGCAGGTGATAGTCATCGGACCTACACCACCCGGTACGGGAGTGATGGCTGATGCAATGGGCTCGATGGCTGCGAAATCCACGTCACCGCACAACTTCTTGGTCTCGGGATCGCGGTTCACACCTACGTCAATAACCACTGCGCCGGGCTTCACCATGTCGGCCGTAACGAACTTGGGACGACCGATAGCCACCACCAAGATGTCGGCACGGCGTGTAACCTCAGCCAAGTTCTTTGTGCGGCTGTGAGCGATGGTTACGGTAGCGTTCTCATTCAAAAGCAACTTCGATACGGGCAGACCTACGATGTTGCTGCGGCCGATAACCACTACATCCTTACCAGCAATCTCCACGTTGGCACGCTTCAGGAGCTTGATGATACCCTTGGGTGTACAGGGCAAGGTGCAGGGCTGCTTGAGCCAGAGATTTGCCACGTTCATAGGGTGGAAACCGTCAACATCCTTTGCGGCGCTGATAGCTGCGATAACCTTGTCAGAGTCGATATGCTTGGGCAGGGGCAACTGCACCAGAATGCCATCGACTGTGTCGTCAGCATTCAGCTCGTCGATAATGCCCAGGAGCTCCTCCTCCGAAATTGTAGCCTCGCGGCGGATTGTGGTATTCTTGATACCTACCTCCTCCGATGCCTTTGCCTTGCCTGTAACGTACGATACGCTACCGGGATCCTCGCCTACAAGGATAACTACCAGGTGAGGAACACGACCATACTTCTCGGTGAAGGTAGCAACCTCGGCTGCCATCTCCTGCTTGAGCGAGAGAGCCAGCTCTTTTCCATTTATAATGTAAGCCATATTAATCTAACTTTTAGTACTTAAACGCCTTATCGCCAATGTCGGTGCGGTGGAACAGGTTCTCGCACTTGATCTTTGCTACCTCTGCAGCAGCCTTCTGCTGTGCCTCGCGGAGCGTAGGAGCCTGACATACCACGATCATCACACGACCGCCCGATGTTACATACTTGCCATCCTTGAGCGCAGTACCCATGTGGTAGATTGAGCCATCAACCTCCTCGGTGCACTCGATCGCGTAGCCCTTCTCGTATGAGCCGGGGTAACCCTTCGAGGCCAGTACGATGCCGAGTGTAGCCATATCGTTCCAGGTGATTGTAGGCTGCTTGCCGTCAACGATGTCGCAGAATACCTGGCAGATGTCGCTGGTCATACGGGGCAGGATAACCTCAGTCTCGGGGTCACCAAAGCGAGCGTTGAACTCGATAACCTTGATACCTGACTTGGTCTTCATCAAGCCGCCATACAACACGCCACAGAAGGGACATCCCTCCTCAACCATAGCAGCTGCAGTGGGACGCATGATCTTCTCCATAGCGTACTCCAAATCCTCCTCGGTAATGAAAGGAAGCTCAGTGTAAGCACCCATACCGCCAGTGTTGGGGCCCTTGTCGCCGTCGTATGCACGCTTGTGATCCTGTGCTACGGGCATAGGATATACATCCTTGCCATTTACGAAGCACAGGAGTGAGAACTCGGGACCCTCGAGGTACTCCTCGATAACCACCTTGCCCTTGCCGAACTTCTCGTCCTGCAACATATCGCGCAAAGCCTCCTCGGCCTGCTCCATTGTCTCGGCGATAACTACACCCTTACCTGCTGCCAGACCGTCGTACTTGAGTACGGTGGGCAGTGAACCTGCCTTTACATACTCCATTGCGGCGTCGAAATCCTCAAATGTAGCATATGCTGCAGTGGGAATCTCATACTTGTGCATCAGATCCTTGGCAAACTGCTTGCTGCACTCGATGCGTGCTGCCGAGCGTGTGGGACCAAACAGGCGTAAGCCATTGGCTTTGAATACATCAGCAATACCTGCCTCAAGTGCTACCTCGGGACCTGCCACGGTAAGCTCGATGCCATTTGCCAAAGCAAACTCCTTCAACTCCTCAACGGCAGTCTCCTTTATTGCTACGCACTCGGCCAATGCGGCGATACCCGCATTGCCCGGAGCGCAAAAAATCTTCTCTACCTGGGGCGACTTGCTCAATGTCTCAACGATGGCGTGGCAACGACCGCCCGAACCTACTACTAATACCTTCATCTCTATTAGTGCTTAAAGTGACGCATACCTGTGCAGAGCATGGTGATGCCGCACTCGTTAGCCTTCTTTACAGAGTCCTCATCACGTACGCTACCACCCGGCTGAACGATAGCTGTTACGCCATACTGCGAAGCGAGTGTTACGGTATCGTCGAAGGGGAAGAAACCATCCGATGCCAATACCAGGCCTTCGGTATAGCCCGC
>JAGBYV010000070.1 GCA_017628595.1 Alistipes sp. | reverse complement strand
CGTCCTTCGGCGGACGAGTTTGCCGCAATGGGGCGCATCCCTGTGGTGGTAGTTCTTGATAATGTACGCTCGGCACAGAACGTAGGAGCCTTCTTCCGCACCTCGGATGCATTTGCCGTGGAGCGTGTGATGTTGTGCGGAATTACGGCAACACCTCCCTCGCGAGATATCCACAAGAGCGCGCTCGGTGCAGAACTTACTGTCGAGTGGGCGCACTATGAGACTACCGTGCAGTGTGTCGAGGAGTTGCGTAGCGCTGGCTATACGTTGCTATGTGTTGAGCAGGTCGAGGGTGCTGTTATGCTCGATCAGCTGATCGTAGATTGCGATCGCAAGTACGCACTCGTATTTGGCAACGAGGTGGCAGGCGTGGATCAGGCCGTGGTTGATATGTGCGATGGCGCTATTGAAATTCCTCAGGCTGGTACCAAACACTCACTCAATGTGTCGGTTGCCGGAGGTGTGGTGTTGTGGCCGTTTTTTGCTGCATTACGTTCAAAGATTGTCAATCGGGAGTAGAAAAATTTGCTTTACCCGCAAATCTTCCATACATTTGCCCAAGTAAACAACATAATACCGCAAGGTGTTACATAAAAACAAGAGAAAATGTCAGTAGCAGGATCAGTCAGAGCGGTTACGACTCTGCGTCTTACGGAGATGAAGCAGCGCGGCGAGAAGATTGCCATGCTTACCTCATACGATTATTCAACGGCAAAGATTGTCGATGCCGCAGGTATAGATGTGATTTTGGTTGGCGATTCGGCTGCCAATGTGATGGCAGGTTATGAGACCACCCTCCCCATCACACTCGATATGATGATTTATCATGCCCGCTCGGTGGTGCGTGGTGTAAATCGTGCATTAGTGGTGGTGGATCTGCCTTTTGGTACCTACCAGGGTAACTCTAAGGTTGCTCTTGACTCGGCTATCCGCATCATGAAGGAGACTGAGGCCGATGCCGTAAAGATTGAGGGTGGCGAGGAGATTCTGGAGTCTGTTCAGCGTATCATCTCGGCTGGTATCCCCGTTATGGGCCACCTCGGACTTACGCCGCAGTCGATCCATAAGTTCGGAACATACAACGTGCGCGCCAAGGAGGAGGCCGAGGCTGAGAAGCTGGTGCATGATGCACATCTTCTCGAGGAGGCTGGTTGCTTCGCTGTTGTGCTGGAGAAGATCCCCGCAACGCTGGCCGAGCGTGTGTCGAAGGAGTTGCGTATCCCCACAATCGGTATCGGTGCCGGAGGTGCTACCGATGGCCAGGTTCTTGTGGTACACGATATGTTGGGTATCACCAACGACTTTTCACCCCGTTTCCTGCGTCGTTATGCCGACCTGCACGGTGTGATGAGTGAGGCTATTTCGCACTATGTGTCGGATGTGAAGGCACAGGATTTCCCTAACGAAAAGGAGCAGTATTAGTCTTGAAAAAACTGGTAATCATACCCACCTACAACGAGATTGAGAATATCTCGCGTATGATCGACACCGTTCTTGCGCTCGACGGCGGCTTCCATATGCTCGTTATCGACGATGGTTCGCCCGACGGCACGGCATTGGTGGTAAAGCAGCGTCAGGTGGAATTTTCCGACCGACTGCATCTTATCGAGCGTTCGGGTAAACTCGGCTTAGGAACTGCCTACATCGCAGGTTTTCGCTGGGCACTGGAGCATGATTACGACTATGTCTTCGAGATGGATTGCGACTTCTCGCACAATCCTCAGGACCTGCAGCGACTCTATGATCGAGCATGCGAGGGCAACGATGTGGTTGTCGGCTCACGATATGTGCAGGGCGTAAATGTGATCAACTGGCCGATGTCGCGCCTGCTGATGTCGTACTGCGCATCGCAATACGTTCGCCTTATTACCCGTATGCCTGTGTGTGATGCTACTGCTGGCTTTGTGTGCTATTCACGTCGTGCGTTGCAGACGCTGGATCTGGATGGAGTTCAGATGAAGGGTTACGGCTTCCAGATCGAGATGAAGTACTCGGCATGGCGTTTGGGCTTGAAGGTCAGCGAGGTGTCTATTATCTTCATTGACAGGGTTGTCGGCACATCGAAGATGAGTAGCGGTAT
>JAGBYV010000069.1 GCA_017628595.1 Alistipes sp. | reverse complement strand
TCGACGACGAGGACGACATTCTGGAGTTTGTAAAATACAATCTCACACGTGACGGATACGAAGTTTTTACCGCCTCAAATGGAGCCGAAGGATTGCAAACAGCACTTAAGGTGAAGCCCCATCTTATCCTGCTCGATATGATGATGCCCGTACTCGACGGCATCGAGACCTGCAAGGCGCTGAGAAGCTCTCCCGTGTTGAAAAATGTAATGATTGTCTTCCTCTCTGCCGTAGGCACCGAGGAGACGCAGTTGCAAGGCTACAACGCAGGCGCTGACGACTATATCAACAAACCGATTAAGATGAATATCCTGCGTAGCCGCGTGCAGGCTATCCTCAAGCGCATAGAGCCCATTGAGGAGGATAACACCTCTATTCAAATCGACCGCGAGCACTATCAGGTACTCAAGGGCGACGAGACCGTCATCCTCCCCCGCAAGGAGTTTGCTCTACTGGAGCTTCTGCACTCACACCCCAACAAGCTATTCACACGTGAGGAGATATACACAAGCGTATGGGGCAACAAGGTTGTTGTAGGCGACCGCACAATTGACGTGCACATTCGAAAGCTACGCCAGAAAATCGGCGAGGAGCACATCGTCACCGTCAAGGGCGTAGGATACAAATATGAGGAGGCACAAGAGGAGGAGCAGCCCGCATAATGCGTCTGCCCCCACGACCAAGCAAAGCATAAGAAATCTCATGAAACACATTTTTCTACTTTTTGTAGCGTTGCTTGCCACCACAACGGCATCAGCGCAGAATTTTGACGACTATTTCGCAGATAGGACACTGCGCATTGACTACATCTTTACCGGCAACGCCGAAGAGCAGATGGTTGCTCTGGATGAACTGGCATCGGAAGAGGGATGGGTTGGCCGCCGCGTAAACCTCGATGCCGTACCCGTCCGCGGAAATGGAGATATCAAAGTCATTGACGCCGAGAGCGGTAACGTAATATACAAAAATTCTTTTTCAAGTCTTTTTCAGGAGTGGCTTGTAACGGATGAGGCATCGCAGCTCACAAAAAGCTTCGAGGCGACATTTCTCGTACCATTTCCCAAAAAGGAGGTTTTCGTAGAGATCACCCTACTAAGCAACGAGGGACTAAAGCAAGCCTCACTGCGCCATAAGGTAAACCCCAAAGACCAGCTCATCCGCAACATGGATAAGCGCACGGCAACGCCCCATGAATACCTCCTGCACAGCGGATCATCGAAGGAGTGCATCGACATTGCCATCATCGCCGAGGGCTACACCGACGCCGAGATGGATATCTTCATGAAGGATGCCCGCACGGCGTGTGATGAGATTTTTGCCTACGAGCCATTTGCATCGCACAAGAATCGCTTTAATGTGGTAGCCGTAAAACTTGCATCCAAGCAGAGCGATGTGAGCGTACCCCAGCACAACGCATGGCGTGAGACTGCACTGAACTCGAATTTCCACACATTCTATTCACCCCGCTACCTGACTACCAATAGCGTACATCTGATTCACGACGCTTTGGTTGGCATCGATTACGAACACCTGATCATCCTTGCCAATACGGACACGTACGGCGGTGGTGGCATCTACAACTCATACACACTCACAACGGCGCACAACCCGCTTTTCAAGCCCGTTGTAGTGCATGAGTTCGGACACTCGTTCGGAGCCTTGGCCGACGAGTATTTCTACGAACAGGCCGACCATACCGAGGGTACATACAAACTCGGCTACGAGCCCTGGGAACAGAATATCACAACGCTTGTCGATTTTGAATCAAAGTGGAAAGACATGATCGACAAGGGCACACCCATTCCAACCGAACCTACCGACAAGCGCAAGGAGAAGTACACCATTGGCGCTTATGAGGGTGGCGGATATATGACAAAGGGAATGTATCGCCCGGCGGTCATCTGCCGCATGCGCGACAACGTAGCCACGCAATTCTGTGCCGTATGTCAACGCGCAATCGAGAGGGTGATACTATACAACACCGAACAGGAGTAATAACAAGAAAATATTTTTAAGGGGCGAAAAGTTTTTTCGCCCTTTTTTCGTACATCGTACCGCATTATTTTGTATCTTTGGGTGTGCAAATAAAAATACACTGCACACCATAGCACCTCATCGCTCGCGACCACGTTCCCGATGCCCTTGTGGCATAGGAGTTGATGTGCCGCAGGGCGGGTTTGTGTGCATTATATTACAGCGACAAAACACTAAAAATTAAAAATAACAAAAAGATGATTGTATTAGTTCTCAACTGTGGCTCATCGTCAATCAAGTATCAGGTAATTGACATTGACGAGAAGAGCAATGCACTCTTGGCCAAAGGTTTGGTCGATCGCATCGGTCTTCCCGAGGGAAGCCTCACACACAAGCCCACGGGCAAGGATAAGTATGAGGTGGTTAAGCCCATCACCGATCACACTACAGGTATCAGTATGGTACTGGAGGCGCTTACCGACCCCACACATGGCGTGATCGCCGATCTGAATGAGGTTAAGGCCGTAGGTCACCGCGTAGCTCACGGTGGCGAGTTCTTCAAGTCGAGCGTTGTTGTAGACGAGCAGGCAAAGCAGAACATTCGCTCTCTGTTTGAGATTGCACCCCTTCACAACCCTGCAAACCTTGAGGGTGTACTCTCTATCGAGAAGGTGCTGCCCGGCATTCCCCAGGTAGCCGTATTCGACACATCATTCCACCAGACTATTCCCGCTATCAACTACCTCTACGCTCTGCCCGAGGAGTATTACGAGAAGTATCGCGTACGTAAGTACGGTTTCCACGGCACAAGCCACAAGTATGTAGCCAAGATTGGCGCAGAGTTGTGCGGTCTGGATCTGGAGAATTCGAAGATCGTTACATGCCACGTGGGTAATGGAGGCTCGGTAACAGCTATCCTCAATGGCAAGTCGTTCGATACATCTATGGGATTCTCTCCGCTGGATGGTCTTGTAATGGGTACTCGTTGCGGCTCGGTTGATGCCAGCGCAATTACATACATCGGCGAGAATGAGGGCATGTCGTATGCAGAGCTCAACGCCATGATGAACAAGAAGTCGGGCGTGATGGGTATGACTGGCCTGTCGAGCGATATGCGCGATATTGACGCAGCGTACGACGCAGGCAATGAGAAGGCTATCGTAGCTCGCGACATGTACTACAACCGCGTAAAGAAGTTCGTTGGAGAGTATGCTGCCGAGATGGGCGGTGTTGATTTGGTTATCTTCACGGGTGGTGTAGGCGAGAACTCTGCCGATTTGCGCCGCTACGTATGCCACAACATGGAGTTCATGGGCATCGAGCTCAACGATGCAGTAAACGACGTTACTCGCGGTGTAAACACCATTATCTCTACCCCCGAGTCGAAGGTTAAGGTTGCTGTTATCGCAACAAACGAGGAGTTGGTAATTGCTACCGACACATACAACCTCACAAAGAATCTTTAATCAGACAAAACAGAAAACTTAAAACACAAAAAGATATGATTACACGTTTGGATGAGATCGTAGATGCTGCCGTTGCACGCGGTAAGAAGAAGATGATTGTTGCTTACGGTCAGGATACACACTCAATCGGAGCTACAGATATGGCCATTAAGGCTGGTTTGGTTGATGTTACACTGGTGGGTGACCCCGACGAGATCAAGAAGTCTTGCGAGGCTGAAGGCGTAGATATCAACCAGTACACAATTATTGCAGAGTCTGACGATGTAAAGGCTGTTGAGATTGCAGTTAAGGCTGTACACAATGGCGAGTACGACGTTTTGATGAAGGGCGTTGTTCCTACTGATAAGTATATGCGCGGTATCCTGAACAAGGAGTGGGGTTTGTTGCCTGCTGGTACCACCCTCAGCCACATCACAGTTTTGCAGATTCCTGCATACCACAAACTCCTTATCGTGAGTGACGTTGCCGTACTTCCGTTGCCATCGCTGGAGCAGAAGAAGCAGATTGCAAAATATTTGGTACAGACTGCCAACACCCTCGGCATCGAGGAGCCCAAGGTAGCACTCCTGGCTCCCAGCGAGCAGCTCCTTCCCAAGGTGGTAAGCTCAGTTGAGGCTGCAGCACTTTCAGAGATGGGTCAGAATGGCGAGTTGGCCAAGGCTCTCTTCCAGGGTCCTTTGGCTCTCGACGTAGCTATTGATCCCGAGAGTGTTAAGATCAAGAAGCTCACAGGCCCCGTTGCCGGTGATGCTGACTGTCTGCTCTTCCCCAACATCGAGTCTGGAAACGTATTCTTCAAGGCCTGCACCAAGTTTGGTGGCGCCGAGTTGGCCGCTATGGTTGCTGGACCTACAGCCCCCTGTGTCCTCACATCACGTGGTGACACCGCTCTTACGAAGAAATACTCTATCGCGCTGGCTTGTCTGGCAGCACGCTAAACATAGGATTAAGCATGGATACAAAGACATCAAACACTACACTTGACTACGAGGCTTTGGCACGCTACACGGTGCTGGCTGTAAATACGGGATCAACATCTACCAAAATTGCCGTATATCAGGGAGCAAAGCCTGCGGTGGAGATTTCAATTGCACACTCTACCGAGGAGATTTCACGTTTTGCATCGGTGCCCGAGCAGTATGAGTGGCGTAAAGATGTTATCCTGCACGCGCTCAAAGAGAAAGGTTTTGACATCAACACCCTCTCGGCCGTAATCGGTCGAGGGGGATTGTTGCATCCTATCGAGAGCGGTGTATATGAGGTGAATGAGCAGATGTTGCACGACTTGCGCACAACACCCCAGCAGCACGCTTCGAATCTGGGAGCTATGATTGCCTCGGAGATCGCCGCAGTATGCAACATCAAGGCCTACATTGCCGACCCCGTAGTTGTGGATGAGCGCGACTATGTGGCTCGATTTACGGGTATCAAGGAGATCGAGAGTCACTCTATCTTCCATGCTCTGAATCAGAAAGCTACAGCACGCCGTTATGCCGATGACATTGGTCGCTGCTACGAGGATATGAACCTTGTCGTTGCTCACATGGGCGGAGGAATATCGGTTGCAGCACATCGCAAGGGACGCGTAATCGATTGCAACAACGCACTCGACGGTGACGGACCGATCGCACCCGAACGCGCTGGTACAATCCCCGCAGGAGCATTGGTGGATCTCTGTTTTTCGGGCAAATACTCGCATAAGGAGGTGCGTTCGATGCTCGTTGGCAAGGGCGGTCTGGTGTCGCTCACCGGATCGAACGCAGTAAAGGGACTTGTTGAGCAGGCCGAGGCCGGCAACAAGGAGGCTGATGATGCAATCAACGCCATGATATATGGTGTAGTGAAGTATATCGGTCAGATGGCTGCCGTGCTGCGTGGCGAGGTGGATGCAATCCTGCTGACGGGAGGTATTGCATACAGCAAGCGCATCACCAATGCGATTCGCGACTACTGCCAATTCATTGCTCCCGTGGAGATATACGCCGGAGAGAATGAGCTGGAGGCACTGGCAATGAATGCCCTGCGTGTGCTACATGGCTCTACTCAGGTTAAAACATACCAATAGAGATGAAGAAGATATTAATACTCAACGGTCCAAACCTCAATCTGCAAGGCACGCGCGACGTAGAGATCTACGGCACTGTGACATTTGAGCAGTATACGGCAACTTTGGCCGAGCGATATGCCGGCCGTGTGGAGTTTGACTATTTTCAGTCTAATATTGAGGGTGAGCTCATAAACGCCATACATGCGAGTGTAGGCAAGTACGATGGAATCGTATTCAACGCCGGCGGATACACCCACACTTCGGTTGCTCTGCGCGATGCTATCGCAGCCGTCAAGACACCCGTTGTCGAGGTTCATATCTCTTCTATTCTGGCACGAGAGGAGTTCCGCCACACTTCGATGATTGCCCCCGTAGCAAAGGGATCTATTATGGGTTTTGGCTTGGACTCATACCGTCTAGGCGTAGAGGCTCTGCTCGACTAATCAGAGGAGGTGGAGAGCAAGATGGCAGGGCAAGGCAAACTCACCGAACGCGTAGCGTCAGGCGTGGTATGGAGCATAGCCGAGAAGGTCGGCTCGGCTCTGTTACAGGCTGTGGTGAGCATTGTAGTGGCCAATCGCATAATGCCCATGGATATGGGTATTATCGCAGTCCTCACCGTCTTTACCACCATTTCACAGGTTGTGGTGGATGGTGGATTTTCCCAGGCTTTGATTCGCAAGGCCAACCCCACACAGGGCGATTATAAGGCCGTATTCCGATTTAACATTATTTTCTCATGTCTGCTATATGTGCTACTGACGGCCATTGCTCCGTTGGTAGCACGTTTTTATGGCTGGCCTCTGCTGGCTGACGTTGCACCCGTACTCTTTCTGCTGCTCCCGCTCAATGCCCTGTGCGTGATTCAGAACACGATTATGGTGCGGGAATTTCGTTTTGCACAACTCTCTACCATCAACTTCCTCTCCTCGCTTATAAGCGGCATCATAGCCATCACAATGGCCATTGCCGGCATGGGCATATGGAGCCTGGTTGGCCAGCGAGTGAGCATGATGGCAGCCAAGGCTATGCTGCTATGGTGGCGAAGCGAATGGCGACCCCGACGTATCGACACAAGGGGCCGACTACGCGAGATGGCTCCCTTCAGCCTGCGACTTATGGCTACCGACATCGTTGCAGCCCTATATAGCAACATCGCCTATCCCTTTATCGGCAAGATCTACTCGGGAGCCGTTTTGGGACAGTACAATCAGGCATACAAGCTGGTACAGATGCCATTGAGTGCAATGCAGTCGATACAGAGCGTAACCTTCCCTGCCCTATCCCGTATAAGCGACGAGAAGGAGAAGTTTTCTAAGAGTTGCCAACTGGTCATCATGATGACTGCGGCTATAATGTTCCCCATAATGGCAGGTCTTATAGCCACGGCCGAAGATATCTATACGCTTCTACTCAAGCCCGACTGGCATCCGGCCATACCCTACTTCCGCATACTATGTTGTATAGGATTCTTCTACCCCATACAGATGATTACATGCAACATACTCAAGGTCAAAAGCGACGGAGCGATTATTCTTAAGTTGGAGATTGCAAAGCGTGTTGCCACAACCATTATTCTAATCCTCACTATACCGCATAGCGTTATGGCCGTAGCGTGGGGAATGGTCGCAGCCACCGCCTTCGAGATGTCGCTCAATGCTCTTGCATCACGCCGTTACACCTCACTTGGCATCATAGGTCTATGCCGCACACTACTGCCAATCACGGTTCTTACAGCAACAATGTACGGAGCGGTGATGATTACAGGATATTTCATGGCAGATTGCAGTGTAGCCGCAAGGCTATTTGTAAAAATTGCAGTTGGTGTTGCTGCCTATATCGTGGGCGGACTGACGTTTAGATTAGAATCCTTCACCGAGGGTGTCAGCCTCGTGAAGAGATTTATACAAAAAGAAGAGGCATAACCCATCGGTTACGCCCCTCTATCTTACTTCATGAGCTCCTCTTCGGCTTGTAGAGCTTGAGAGAAATCT
>JAGBYV010000068.1 GCA_017628595.1 Alistipes sp. | reverse complement strand
GAATCGTAGATAGCCTGCACGTTATCCTCGCGAAAAGGATAGTACGACAAGCCAATAGAGGCGTAGATCTCGACCTTGTCGCCGGCAGCGCGTGTGCGATCAACCTTGACCGAACCGCCCAGCACTTCGCGGCTGACGATGCGTGTAAGCATATCGGCTATGTCGAGACGAGAATCGGTGGGCAGCGTTTGCGCTTGAGCCAGACCCGAGAACAGAATAGTTGCAAGTAGAAGTATGTTGCGGTATAGTTTATTCATTCTTGAGGTTGTTTTTTGACGAAGCTAAATATAGTCCAAAGATAGTAAATAAAGCGTTATATCCCAAGAGCTCGAATCCGATATGATAGCCGAATTTTTCAGCGGCAACCCACTGCAGGATGTAACTCATTATGGGTGACAGCAGAGCAATGGCAGGAACGGCCTTCTCGCGAATGTTTCGGCGAGAGATCATGCCAAAGACAAACATTCCGAGTATGGGGCCGTAGGTGTAGCCTGCGACCTTAAATACGAGGTTTATTATGCTGTCGCTTGCCAGATGTTTGAAAATGAGAATAACGACAAACAGAATGGCGGCCATTACTATATGGGTGCGATGGCGCAGTCGTGTGAGTGATGATTCGTCGTAACGTTTGCGACCATCCATAACGTCTATTGTAAAGGCCGTTGTAAGAGCCGTTAGGGATGCTCCTGCGGCTGAATAAGTACTTGAGATAAGTCCTATAACGAACATTATACCAGCCAATACGGGCAATCCGCCATGTGTAGCCACCAGCGGGAATGCATCGTCACCTCGCGCGGGTGTGGGCAGTGCTGCGAAGTCGATATAACGATAGATGAGGGCACCCAGTGAGAGGAATAACAGGATAACAACGATCTGGCAGATGGCCGTGAGAATGACATTTGTCTGTGAGTCTCGCATCGTGCGGCAACTCATGTTGCGCTGCATCATGTCCTGATCCAGGCCGGTCATGGCCACAAGGCACAGTGCTCCGCCTGCGACCATCTTCCAGAAGTAGCGCGATGATGAATGATCGTCGAAGAACCACATCTGCGAATAGGGTGACGAAATGACGGCGTCAACTGCTCCCCCAAACGAGAGATCCATGCGATGGCAGATGGCCCATATGCAGACAATGATGCTCGCTACGAGGCATAGTGATTGCAGGATGTCGGTGGCAATAAGCGAACGCACACCTCCTGAGCGAGTATAGAGCCATACGACAAGCAGCGTGAAGAGTACGTTGAAGGTAAAGCTAATATTGAAATGGTCGAATACAAGTATCTGCATTACAGAACATACGACGTATATTTTCAGTGCGGCTCCGATCACCTTCGCAACCATAAAGCACCAGGCTCCCGTGCGGTGGGTTGTTGCCCCGAAGCGTATGTCCAGCCACTCGTATAATGAGACTACGCCTCGGCGGTAGAATATGGGTATGAGAACGAATGCTATGATGAGCTGTCCGATTGTAAAACCAACGACCATCTGCATGTATGAGAACGAGTCGGCAGCAACAGATCCCGGCACCGAGATGAAGGTTACGCCCGACATTGCTGCACCTATCATTGCAAGTGTTGCGGCATACCACGATGTGCGTCTTCCTCCGATGAAGAAAGTCGCATTGTCGGCCCCCGCAGCCCGGCGGCGAGCCAGCAGGAAAAGGAGCGCAAGATATGCTGCAAGTGTTAAGAGAATGATCTCGGGTGACATAATTTTATGGCATTTAGTTGGCTACTTACCACAATGTGGTATTTTTTGCCGCACAAAGATACGAATTAGCCACAAAAAAAATTGCTTTTCAAAATAAATTTAATATCTTTGCGTGGAGATAAAAGGTGTATTTCCTAAAAGATTGAAATAATTTAGATAATATTAATTTATACTATGGCAAGATCATTAAAGATTAGAGATTTGACATTGCGCGACGGTCAGCAGTCATCGTTTGCTACCCGTATGACGCAGGAGCAGATTAACCGTTGCCTGCCCTACTACAAGGATGCAGGATTTTTCGCCATGGAGGTTTGGGGCGGTGCAGTGCCCGACTCTGTAATGCGATATCTGGGTGAGAACCCCTGGACTCGTTTGGAGAGTATTCATAAGGAGATTGGTGATATTTCAAAGCTTACAGCACTCTCTCGCGGTCGTAACCTCTTCGGCTACGCTCCCTATACAGATGAGATTATCGACGGCTTTAGCCGCAACGCTATCCAGAGCGGTTTGGGTATCATGCGTATCTTCGATGCGTTGAACGACGTGGATAACGTGAAGTCTACAATCAAGTACGTTAAGCGTTATGGCGGTATTGCCGACTGCGCTGTGTGCTACACCGTAGATCCCAAGTATCCCCAGCCCTCGTTCCTTCAGAAGCTCTTTGGTAAGAAGGCTCCCCAGCCCGTATTTACCGACGAGTACTTCCTCGAGAAGGCTACACAGATGGCAGCCCTGGGTGCTGATATGATTACCATCAAGGATATGTCGGGACTTATTCCTCCCCAGCGTATCAGCCGCCTGGTGAAGCTCTTCAAGCAGCACGTAAAGGTGCCCATCGACTTCCACACCCACTCTACTCCCGGTTACGGTTTGGCTTCAGTATTTGCAGCTATTGCCGCTGGT
>JAGBYV010000067.1 GCA_017628595.1 Alistipes sp. | reverse complement strand
TCACTTCTCTTTATGATGCATTCGATGCATATGCGAATGTGCCGCTAGGCACGTCTTTATTATTGGGCAATCAAGTGTTGCCAAGTGTCCAGAACACTGAATCCCCTTTCGTTTTTATTCCTTGTTTGGAAATATTTTATTTGAGTATAACTATATTCGGCCCCTTATGCCGAATCATCCAATATTGATTAGTATGTCAGAGAAGAAACTTCGTTTTGAGACCAAGCAGATTCATGGTGGTTATCATTTCGATCATACAGGTTCGCGCGGTGTAGCTATCTACCCTACTGCGGCCTACCATTTCAAGAGCTGCGACTATGCGGCTCGCCTCTTCGAACTTAGCGAGGGCGGAAACATCTATACCCGTCTGCACAATCCAACAACGGCTGCCTATGAGGAGCGCATCGCAGCCCTCTATAATGGCGTTGGAGCGCTGGCTGTGGCATCGGGTATGTCGGCCATATTGCTTACCGTAACAGCACTTGCCGAGGCTGGCGATAATATCGTGGCATCGCCCTTCCTCTATGGTGGTACCTACAATCAGTTCCGTATCTCGTTGCGTAAGCTGGGCATCGACTGCCGTATCGCAAAGAGCGAGCGTGCGGAGGATTTTGAGGCTCTCATTGATGAGCGCACAAAGTTTATCTACGCCGAGAGTATGGGTAACCCCACGTGCGATGTGCCCGATCTGGAGGCATTGGCCGAGGTCGCTCGTAGAAAGGATGTGCCCTTTGTTGTGGATAATACCTTCGGTGCCGCAGGATTTCTCTGCAACCCCTTTGACTGGGGCGCAAATATCGTAGTGGATTCGGCTACGAAGTGGATCAATGGCCACGGCACGGCTATGGGTGGTGTGATCGTCGATGGTGGTAACTACAAGTGGGCAAATGGCAAGTTCCCGCAGATTGATGGCCCTTCGGAAGGATATCACGGCCTGAATCTTTATGAGGCTTTCGGTAAGGCTGCCTTTATCGTAAAGTGCCGCGTGGATGGTCTGCGTGACTTTGGCTGCTGCCCCTCGTCGTTCGATTCATATCTGATGATGATTGGTCTGGAGACCCTCTCGCTGCGTGTGAAGCACCAGGTGGAGTCGACCTGGCGTTTGGCGGAGTATTGCCGTCAGCATCCGAAGGTGGAGCGTGTAAGTTTCGTGGGCTTTGAGGATCACGCAGGTTATAAGAATGCACAGAAATATTACCGCTTCGGTTCATCTGCCGTCTTCACTATTGAGTTAAAGGGCTCTTTGGATAGCACGGTGCGTTTTGTGGAGTCGCTTAAGCTGGCAGCTAATATGACTATGATTGGCGATTCGATTACCGTTGTTACCCATCCTGCATCTACAACGCATAAGCAGCTGAATGAGGCCGACCTCAAGGCTGCAGGTGTAACGCCTACCCTTTTGCGCATATCGCTCGGATTGGAGAATGTAGAGGATATTATTGAGGATTTTGAGCAGGCATTTGCACACGTTGAGTAATGGCACAAACGTTCACATACGATAAACCTTTTCAGCTTGAGTGTGGTGTGACGCTACCCTCGCTTTCGATCGCCTACGATACATTTGGGCGGATGAATGCCGAGCGTAGCAACATCGTCTGGGTGTGTCACGCGCTGACGGCTAATTCGGATGTGGCCGACTGGTGGCCGCACACGGTCGAGGAGGGTTGTTTTCTTGATCCCGCGAAATACTTTACCGTATGCGCCAACTTCCTCGGCTCGCACTACGGCACTACGGGCCCATTGTCAATTAACCCCGCAACGGGTGAACCGTGGTATGGCGACTTCCCTTTGGTTACTGTGCGCGATATGGTGCGAGCACATCAGCTTCTGGCCGAGCATCTGGGTATCAGCCGAGTGAAGCTGCTCATCGGTAGCTCGATCGGAGGATTCCAGTGTCTGGAGTGGTGCGTTATGCAGCCCGACTTTGCCGAGCATGCCGCCTTTATCGCAACAACACCCCGCACAAAGCCCTGGGCATCGGCTTTCAATGAGTCGCAGCGTATGGCTATTGAGGGCGATCCTACCTTTGGTGAGCGTACGGCTGAGGCTGGCCTTAATGGTATGGCTACGGCACGAAGCATTGCACTGCTAAGCTACCGTGGAGGTATGGCCTATGACAAGACGCAGGAGGATGCAGATCCCGATGAGGTGAGCTTCGAGCGCCGAGTGCTCTCTTACCAGCGTTATCAGGGCGAGAAGTTGCGTCGCCGATTCAATGCCTACTCCTATTACCGTCTCTCGCAGGCTGTCGATTCGCATAACATAGCGCGCGGACGAGGTTCGGTGGAGGAGGTGCTGCGCGGAATCAAGGCCAAGAGTCTGGTGGTGGCCATCACGTCGGATATACTGTTCCCACCCTCGGATCATAGCGTAATGGTGGAGAATATCCCCTCGGTGGAGTATCAT
>JAGBYV010000066.1 GCA_017628595.1 Alistipes sp. | reverse complement strand
CGTCAGCAGGCGCAGATACAGCGCGAGACCAAGCAGGAGGGTGCCGAGGTTGATCTGCTGCGTCCGGCCACGGCAGGTAGTAGTATGGAGGCCTTGGAGTATGAATTGGTGACCTACCTTCTGAAGTCGGGACACAAGAATTATGAGGTTCTGGAGGCGCGTCAGGCGGTGCAGATCAATGTGGCAGATGAGATATTGACAAGCATTGAAGAGGATAATATTACCTTCCTAAATCCTGTCTACAACCAGATTCTACAGACCTACCGTGAGCAGTGGCAACAGCAGGGTGTTGGTGTTGAGGTGTCGGCAGAACTCTTTGTCAATCACTCCGATCCAAAAGTGAGCGAGAAAGCCGTCGATATACTTTTATCTGACGAAAATTATGTGGCAAGCGAGATCTGGAAGCAGAAGGATGTCCACGTTGAGAGCGAGGAGGAGATTCTGTCGGTCGGCGTTCCCAAGGCCATTATGCTCTACCGCTCGAAGATAATCGAGCGTATGATTGACGCACAGATGAAACGTTTGCAGTCGGGTGAGTTGGATGAGGATGAGGCTGCGGAATGCATGAAGCAGATGGATCAACTCAACCAGATGAAGCTGATGTTTGCAAAGGGAAGCCAGCGCTTGATTCTGTAATGCAAAAAAGGTAGAGGCCGGAGGCGTACACGCTTTGCAGCGCATACCGTGTGCAAACAGAAAATAAACAGAAAGATGTGTAAAACATAAAGATAAAAGAATTAGTTACCTTTATCCGGCTCTACCCGTCGTGTAAAAAGGCAAAAATAGTGCCACGAAAGGTGAGGCAGACAGGAGTTAGGGTGGACTCTTTTAATGAAAAATTATGGCTGATTATAAAAATATAAACATACGCAACAAGCGCGCTACTTTCGACTATGAGATCCTTGAGGAGTTCATCGCCGGTATTGTGCTGGTCGGAACTGAGATTAAGTCAATCCGACTTGGCAAGGCTTCGCTGACGGATTGCTACTGCTATTTTGATCGTGGCGAGTTGTGGATTCGTGGCATGAACGTAGCCGAGTATGGCTGGGGAACATGTAACAACCATGCGCCCAAACGTGATCGTAAACTGCTCCTGAATCGTAAGGAGTTAAATAAGTTGGAGCGCTCGTTGCAGGATCGAGGTCTGACCGTAGTTGGTCTGCGATTATTCCTGAGCGAGAAGGGATATGCCAAGGTCGTTATTGGCCTTGCACGTGGCCGTAAGGCATACGATAAGCGCGAGTACCTGAAGGAGAATGACGCCAAACGCGAGATGGATAAGGCGATGAAACGCTATAAGTAGCATGAAAAGGGATATAAAAGCCGTATTTTTCGATATTGACGGAACATTGGTAAGTTTCCGTACGCACGATGTCCCCGCCTCGGCGCGACGTGCCATTGAGCGTCTGCGTGAGCGAGGCATCAAGGTTTTCATTGCTACGGGTCGTCTGCTGTGCCACACTGATGCTGTAGGTGATCTGGAGGTGGATGGCTATGTCACCGTAAATGGTGGCTGCTGCCTCACTGCGTCGGGCGAGATTATCTACGAACAGGCTTTTCCGCAGTCGGTGCTCGATAAGGTCTTTGCTCTGGAGGAGCGTTATGGCTTTCAGTCGGCGCTGATGACGCAGAAGAATATGTATGTTGACAATTATACCCCTGCGGTGCAGACTATAGCCGATATGATTAAAATCTATCCTGAGGTGGCCGACCGAAGAGAGGTGGCAAAGGTGCAGCCCGTTCTGCAGATGTGCCCCTACGTAAGACCGGAGCTGGAGAGTGAAATCATGGAGCAGTTGCCCGAGTGTGTTCCCAGTCGCTGGATAGACCTCTTTATGGATATCAACATTAAGGGTATTGATAAGTCGGTTGGAGCGCGTAAGGTGATGGAATATTACGGCCTTACGATGCAGGAAGCCATGGCCTTTGGTGATGGGGGTAATGATTTGCCTCTGATTCGCGATGTGGCTGTTGGTGTAGCTATGGGTAATGCCTGCGAGGAGTTGAAGTCTGAGGCTGATTATATCACCTCGTCGGTGGATGAGGATGGCGTGAGCCGAGCATTGGAGTATTTTGAATTGATATAATATATGTCACTTATTTTATGTATTGAGACAGGCACCAATATCTGCTCTGTCGGTATTGCTCGCGATGGCGAACTGGTGTCGCTGCGAGAGAGTGTCGAGGGACGTGATCATGCCAAGCATGTGGGTGTGTTTGTCGATGAGTTGCTACGCGAAACTGGCGTTATGCCCGATGAACTGGATGCCGTAGCCGTAGGTATGGGCCCCGGATCATATACTGGTCTGCGTATTGGCGTGTCGTTTGCCAAGGGGCTTTGTTATGGCTTGCAGATTCCGCTTGTTGCCGTAGGGTCACTGGATGCACTTGCCCAGGTGGCCATTGAGGATAATGAGGCGGGTATCCTGGCCATTGAGGCGTGGGATGATGCGGTGTTGTGCCCTATGGTAGATGCTCGCCGTATGGAGGTCTATACGCGTTTGTACAATGCCAAGGGTGAACCTTTGAGCGAAGTGTCAGCCGAGGTTGTAGATGAGCATACATTTGCCGATGTGCGTCGTGACAGGCAGCTGGTGATTTTCGGAAATGGCGCGGAGAAGTGTTGCGAGGTGTTGTCGGATGCAACCTATATCAATGTGGCTCCGTCCGCACGCGGCCTGGCTCGACTGGCTGAGCAGCGCCTGCAGGCTGGCCAGACTGAGGATATAGCCTATTTTGAGCCATTCTATCTGAAGGATTTTGTCGTAATCCCTTCAAAGAAAAAACTATTATAGAGATGAGATATGATAATGGTGCGGTGCGACGTCAGGACCGCCTTTTGAGTGAGGAACGAGCTGTGGAGCTCTTGTTGTCGGGAGAGTACGGATTCCTTGCTATGGCGTCGGCGGAGGGTGGCTATGGCGTGCCTATAAACTATGCCGTAAAAGGCGATACTATTTACATGCATTGCGCGCCCGAGGGGGCGAAACTGCGAGCCATCGCGAACGATGAGCGTGTGATGTTCTGCGTGGTTGGCCAGAAGCGTATTGTACCTGCTGAGTTTACGACAATGTATGAATCTGTGATGGCTCAAGGCTCTGCCCGTTTAGTGGATAGTGAGGCTGAGCGTCGCGAGGCATTGAGGTTGATAGTTGAGAAATATGCTCCTGAGCATTGCAAGGAGGGTATGGCAGCAATAGAGCGTTCGATTAGTCGCACGGCAGTAATCGCCATCGATGTCCACTGCTTGACAGGAAAACAGAAATTGCGATAAAATCAGTAAGACTAAAAAATGGTGCATAACATTTATGCATCATTTTTTTTGATAATCACGATGCGAAT
>JAGBYV010000065.1 GCA_017628595.1 Alistipes sp. | reverse complement strand
GCCAAAGATATTGAGTTTACCTCGGCACGCCGCTGGGCTACGCCTATTCCCGTCGATAAGTACCGTCTTGTGACCGGACAGGATGAGTATCCCGACTTCCTGCAGCCCGATGTTGTTAACGACACGCTGCAGGTCTATTCCAATGGCGAGATGAACTATCGCTTGAATGGCGTGAATGTGCGCGTAAGTGTTGTGTGGAACTTTATGGCTGCCGTAGGCACCGAGGGTACCGGCGATACGCACTACTCGGTAGTGAAGGGCTCGAAGGCTAATATTGAGATTCGTCAGGGTGCCGAGCAGGGTTATAAGCCTATGCTTTACGTGGTTAGCAAGATGGGCGACGATGCCGAGACGGAATCCACTCTGCGTCGCGTGTTGCGCTCGCTTGCAGATAAGTACCCCGGTCTGGATGTGCAGAAGTGTGGCGATCACGAGTGGCAGGTTATCATTCCTGCGGAGATCGTCAAGACTCACGAGCAGCGTTTCAGCTCGGTTATGCAGGTCTATCTCGACTACCTGAAGCAGGGCGAGATTCCTGCGTGGGAGCGTTCGCAGATGATCTCGAAATACTACACGACTACCAAGGCATTGGAGGTAGCAAAGCAGTAAAATTTCATAAAAAAAGAGGGTCGCCCAAGCGGCCCTCTTCTTTTATTCCAATCCCAGATGCTCTTCCAGCGTCTGACGCAGATGCCCCGTGTCGAGATGGGTGTATATCTCGGTTGTGAGAATGCTCTCATGTCCGAGCAACTCCTGCACCTGACGTATGCTGGCGCCACCCTCCAGAAGGTGTGTGGCAAAGGAGTGGCGAAGCGTATGCGGGCTGATCTTCTTCGTTATGCCGGCACGCTGACACGCCTGCTTAAGGATGGTGAATATCATCACTCGCGTAAGGCGCTTGCCTCGATTGTTCAGAAACAGAGTATCCTCGCCGCTATGTATCTTTGGTCGTTGATCTTTGTAAAGCGATATGCGCTCGCGCGCCACACCGCTGATGGGTATCAGACGCTGCTTGTCGCCCTTGCCTGTGACGCGGATATATCCCTCACCAAAGAATAGATCACTCATGCGCAAATCGCACAGCTCGCTCACGCGCAGTCCGCATGAGTACAACACCTCCAGGATGGCACGGTCGCGTAGCCCTTTTACCGTAGAGTCGTCTATCGAGTTGATTATGAGGTCGATCTCCTCGGTTGAGAGAGTGTCGGGCAGAGGGCGTGAGGCCTTGGGTGCTTCGATCAGCTCGGCTGGCGACGCCTCCAGTTTACCCTCGAGTAGCAGATAGTTGTAAAAACTCTTTATGCTGCTCAAGGCGCGCGCCTGTGAACTCTTCTCGCGGCCAATATCGTAGAGTCGGACCATATATTTGCTGATCATCTCGGGTTCAACCTTGACGGGTGGCAGATCGTACATGCGCAGAATGAAGTGGGCGAATGCGGCCAGATCCCTCATATAGGAGTCGACCGTATTATCCGATAGATGTTTCTCCAGACGCAGGTGTATGCGATAGGATCGCGAAATTTCCATCCATTTTTTGGTGTTATCTGCCATATTCTTTCTAACTTTGTGAGGTGTTGTTTGCAATGCAAATTTACGATAATTTTACATAATATGAAATACATTGAACTCAATATTTCCATAAGTGACGAGCTGCAGGCCGAGATTCTTACGGCGCTCTTGTCCGATTATCCATTCGAGTCGTTTCTGCAGGAGGATGATTCGTTGAAAGCCTACATCCAGACGGATGAGTACGCCTCATGTAGCGTAGATGTTGAGCAGTTGCTCGCGGAGCAGGGTGCACAGTATGAGGAGCATGCAGTCGAGCAACAGAACTGGAACGAGGAGTGGGAGAGTGGCTTTGATCCCGTCTATGTAGATGGCGAGCGTCCCATTCTGATCCGCGCGGCACACCACGCAGCTCCCGATGCGGGGACGATTGATGTAGTGATTGCTCCGCGCATGTCCTTCGGTACGGGCCATCACGCCACAACGGCACTCATGTCGCAGACCATAGCCCAGATGGGTGTTGAGGGCGAGCGTGGTCTTGATATGGGTTGCGGTACGGGTGTGCTGGCAATCGTTGCCCTGAAGTGTGGCGCCCGCGGGATGGTGGCTGTAGATATTGATGATTGGGCATGCGACAGTTGCCGCGACAGCATGGCGCTGAGTGGCGTTGAGATGGATGTACGTTGCGGCTCGATTGATGTGGTTGGCGGCGAGAAGTTCGACTTTGTGCTTGCCAATATCAACCGCAATATTCTGGTTCAGATGATGCCCTCGTTTGCCGAAGCTCTGCCCTCGGGCGGCCGACTGCTTATGAGCGGCTTCCTGGGTGAGGATGTGCCTATTATTGAGGCATCGGCTGCAGAGTATGGTTTTGTAGTAGAGCACGTTGCCGAGCGCGACGGCTGGATGGTTGTACAGTGTAAAAAGAGATAGCGATGGTAATACTTCCTACAGCATATATGCCCTCGGTGGAGTATGTGGCACGTCTTCTGCGCGAGGAGTGTGTTATCGACTTGGGCGAGAACTATGTGAAGCGCTCACAGCGCAATCGCGCATCGATACTCTCGGCTAATGGAGTGATGCAGCTCACCGTGCATGTCGAGAATGCCAATCGTCCGCGTCAGCCGATGCGGGATGTAAGGATCGATTATTCGAAGCGCTGGCAGCACCAGCACTGGGTGTCAATTCTCTCAGCCTATAAGTCATCGCCCTACTTCGACCATTTTGCGTCGGAGCTGGAACCCTTCTATCGTCGTGAGTGGCGTTTTCTGGTAGATATAACCGGTCTTTTTGCAGTTACAACGCAAACTAACGCTGGTTTTAGCGCAAAATTCACTGCAATAAGCATGATGCTTAACTATTTTAGCGAGCATAAAGTGCAAAAG
>JAGBYV010000064.1 GCA_017628595.1 Alistipes sp. | reverse complement strand
GCAGCGGCCCATCGTGCCTCATTTAAGGGTGTAGTTGTAGGTATTACGGGTTCGAACGGTAAGACCATCGTCAAGGAGTGGACAGCCCGAGCCCTGCCTCCAAGTGTCAAGCTGATAGCCTCACCGAGGAGTTATAACTCGCAGCTGGGAGTGGCTCTGTCGCTGCTCATGATCGAGGGCGATGAAGATGTGGCTCTCATCGAGGCGGGTATATCCGAGGTGGGCGAGATGGAGCGTCTGGAGCGCATGATCAAGCCCGATGTGGTTGTGATGACCTCGATTGGCGATGCGCATCAGGCCAATTTTTCGACTCTGGAGCATAAGGTGCGAGAGAAACTTATGCTTGCCCATCAGGCCCGACGAGTTGTCTTTCATTCGGATTATTCTGAGGTTGAGAAGGTTATTGCTGAGTTGCAACTGCCTTTTGTTGATGCTGCACGTCAGGAGGTTGATGAGCAACCGTTGCACAACGAGGCCAAGCGTGTCAACCGTCAGTTGGTTAAGGCATTGTGCGAGGAGCTGGGTTATGACTGCATGTTGCCCGTTAATTTCGATGTTGCCATGCGTCAGGAGGTGAAGGAGGGCGTGTACGGCTCGAAGATAATCAACGATTCATATAACTCTGATATCAACTCTTTGGCCCTGTCGCTTGATATGTTGCGTTCGGTGTCGCTGGGAGGACGTACGCTTGTTATTATGTCCGATATTTTGCAGAGCGGTATGTCGGACGGAGAGTTGTACGAACGTGTATCGCAACTTATCAAACGTGCCGATGTGGATGTGCTGATAGGTGTTGGCGAGAGAATAAAGGCTCATCGCACATTATTCGAATGTGAAACACGTTTCTATGATACAACGGAGGAGTTGATGCGCTCACTCACGCATGAGGATATTGAGGACCGCACGATACTTCTCAAGGGTAACCGTCGCTCTCGTTTTGAGACCTTGTGTCATCAGCTGGAGCGCCGCAGCCATACCACGACTTTGGAGATCAACCTCGATGCGATGACGCACAATGTCGGTTATTTCCGCCGTTTTCTGCCGATGAATCATCGCCTGGTGGCTATGGTCAAGGCACATAGTTATGGAGCGGGTGATGTCGAGGTTGCGCAGCTGATGCAGCGTCTGGGCATAAGCTATCTTGCCGTAGCCTTCGCCGATGAGGGTATTGTGTTGCGAGAGAAGGGTATAACGATGCCCATCGTAGTGCTCAATGCCGATGCCGGTAGTTTCGATAAGATGATTGCACACTCGCTGCAGCCCGAGATATACAGTTTCCACTCGTTGGAGGATTTTGTTTTGAGCGTTGAACGTTATGGCGCACATGGTTATCCTATACATATAAAACTGGATACTGGCATGCATCGTCTGGGCTTTGTGGCCGAGGAGGTGGATGAACTGATATCCCGCCTGAAAGATAATCGCTCGATTCGTGTGGCAAGCGTCTTTGCTCACCTTGCATGTGCTGACGATCCCTCGCAGGATGATTTCTCGCGCGAGCAGATATCGCTCTTCGATTCGTTGAGTCGCCGCATAACTGATGCTATGCCGTATGAGGTGATACGCCATATGGCCAATTCGGCAGCTATCGAACGTCTGCCCGAGGCCGCATTTGATATGTGTCGTCTGGGACTTGGCCTCTATGGCTACGGTTATGAGCATAATGATGAGTTGAAGCCTGTTGCAACGCTCAAAACACGTATCGTGCAGTTGCGTCGTCGATCGCAGGGTGAGACCATCGGCTATGGTCGCAGTCAGAGCCTTGAGCGTGATAGTGTGATAGCAACAATTCCTGTCGGTTATGCCGATGGACTGGATCGTCACCTGGGTGGTGGTCGCTGGAAGATGCTGGTTGCGGGTCATGAGGTACCTACCGTGGGACGCATCTGCATGGATAGCTGCATGATCGATGTTACCGATGTCGAGGGCGTCAATGAGGGCGATGAGGTGGTGATCTTCTCGTCGGCTCGCGGCAATACACTTGAGGATATGGCGGCCGTATTGGGAACGATCTCTTATGAGATTATGACCTCCATTGCGGCACGCGTAAAGAGAATATACGTTAGAGAATAATGGCAGAGAAGGGTACATTATATATGATTCCATGTCCGATTTCGGACTCTACCGCGGTGTACGATGTCGTACCCGAGGCGAATCGTCGTGTGATAGATTCTTTGGATTACTTCATTGTCGAGAATGTTCGCTCGGCTCGTCGTTTTCTCTCGAAGGCGGGCATTCAGCGCAAGATTGATGAGCTTGAGTTCATAGAACTCAATGAGCATACTACGGCTGGCGCAGCAGTTGAGGCTATGGTAAAACCTCTGTTGCAGGGCCGTTCGGCCGGTGTTATCTCCGAGGCTGGTGTGCCAGGTGTTGCCGATCCCGGAGCGCTGGTTGTTGAGGCGTGCCACCGTAAGGGCATTCGTGTAGTGCCATTGGTAGGTCCTTCGTCAATACTTATGGCTATGATGGCATCGGGCCTTAACGGGCAGTCCTTTGCCTTTAACGGCTATCTGCCGGTAAAACCCGCAGAGCGTGGCAAGGCCCTGAAAGGCTTTGAGCGCCGGGCTCATGTGGAGCATCAGTCTCAGATTTTCATTGAGGCTCCCTACCGCAACATAAAACTAATGGAGCAGATGCTGCAGGTCTGCGCAGCCGACACATTGCTTACCGTGGCGTGCGATATCACCTCACCCGAGGAGTTTATCCGCACCCTTACCATTGCGCGCTGGCGCGAGGCTGGCATACCCGATATTGCCAAACGTCCGACTATATTTATTATAGGATAGGGTTGGGCATACAATTTGCGCCACATATATAGGAAATAACGATAAAACATATAGATATGACAGATCAGAAACTTAAGGATCAGGATGTTAAGGATCAGGATGGTTTGAATGAAAAGGATGTGAATCCTTCGTGCGAGGATGCTGCTTGCGACAATATGGCAGATAGTGCGCAGTCGGATGCTGACACAATGGCAGATAATGACCAGGAGCAGTCCGCACAGGAGCCTACCCCCGAGGAGGTTATTGCCGTATGGCGAGATAAGTATATGCGCCTGCAGGCGGAGTTCGACAACTATCGTAAGCGCACCCTGCGCGAGAAGATGGATCTTGTAGCCAGCGGCGGTCAGGATGTAATCAAGTCGATGCTCTCGGTTCTGGACGATATGTATCGTGCTGTAGCAGCTTCGGATAAGAGCGAGGATATTGCTGCATTGCGCGAGGGCGAGCGTCTGGTGTTGCAGAAGTTCGAGGAGGCTTTGCGTCAGAAGAATGTATCAGAGATCGAAGCACAGGACAAGGAGTTCGATCCCGATTTCCACGAGGCTGTGGCACGTTTTGCTGCAGGCGAGGATAAGAAGGGTAAGGTGATCGATGTCGTGCAGCGTGGTTATATGCTGGGCGATAAGGTTTTGCGTTACGCAAAGGTTGTTGTAGGCGAGTAACGGTGTTTTAGAGAGAAAAGACGATGTCAGAGAAAAGGGATTATTACGAGGTGTTAGGTGTTGAGCGCAACGCCAACGCCGATGAGATAAAGAAGGCCTACCGTAAGGCGGCCATTAAATACCATCCCGACAAGAATCCGGGAGATAAGGAGGCAGAGGAGAAGTTCAAGGAGGCTGCCGAGGCGTACGACGTGTTGTCGAATCAGGACAAGCGCGCACGCTATGATCAGTTTGGTCATGCAGGCATGAGCGGAGCAGCAGGTGGCGGCTTTGGCGGTGGCTTCGGTGGCGGTTTCTCTATGGAGGATATCTTCTCTCAGTTTGGAGATATCTTCGGAGGTCACTTTGGTGGCTTTTCATCACGCGGCGGCGGTGGCCGTCGTGTTAACCGTGGTTCAGATATCCGTGTGAAGGTGAAACTCACGCTGTCGGAGATTGCTAATGGCACCACCAAGAAACTAAAGATCAGCAAGACCATTGCGTGCGATAAGTGCGGTGGCACGGGTGCTAAGGACTCTTCATCATATTCAACCTGCTCGACTTGTAACGGTACGGGTGTTGTTACACGCGTGGAGAATACATTCTTTGGCCGTATGCAGACTCAGGGTGTATGTCCTACTTGCGGTGGCGAGGGCAAGACTATTACGGCCAAGTGCGATAAGTGCTCGGGCGAGGGTGTTGTGCGTGGCGACGAGGTTGTGGAGATCAAGATCCCCGCAGGCGTAGGCGAAGGTATGGCTGTAACGGTTCAGGGCAAGGGTAATGCTGCACGTCGTGGTGGCGTTAATGGCGATCTTTTAGTGATGATTGACGAGGAGCGCAACCCCGAACTGATCCGTGATGGTAACGATTTGATACACAACCTTAACCTTACGGTTACAACCTGCATCCTCGGAGGCGAGGTGGAGGTTCCTACAATCGATGGCAAGGCCAAGATCAAGATTGCTGCCGGTACCCATGCAGGTAAGGTGTTGCGCCTTAGAGGCAAGGGTCTGCCCGATGTGAATGGCTACGGCCGTGGCGATATTCTGATTGTGGTGGATATAACTATCCCCTCATCTCTTACTTCAGAGGAGCGTAAGTTGGTTGAGAAGCTCTCCGAGCAGCCACACTTCAAGGAGGCCGAGAGCGTTGAGCAGCAGAATATCTTCGAGCGCATGAAGAACTTCTTTAGATAGT
>JAGBYV010000006.1 GCA_017628595.1 Alistipes sp. | reverse complement strand
GCCGCTTGTCGTCGGTAAAACGGATGCATTCGCACTTTTACTTCGTGAAAAGGTCTCCGTTTCTTAACCCTCCGCCTGCACGTCGCCCTTAATCCCCAAACTTTCGCAGTGCGGGATAGGCTAACGCAGCGGTAATGATAGATTTGAATATAAAAAAAAGAGTGCTGAAGCACTCTTTTTTTTGTTTGGGAGCGTCCTTATGGTTAAGGACGTGTATAAGAAGTGGGATTTCAAGGCCTGCGAAGCCCGAGAAACCGCAGTTTACTGAGGCGTAAATGAGGATTGCGAGGGCGAGCGTAACGTTGCGTTTAAGCGAGGGCAGAGGGTGCTTGCACACTTTGCCGAGCGAAGCAACGAAAAGAAACTTAACGCAGAAATCACCTTATTATACATGTTCTTTACGAGCGGACCTGAGCACCAGCCTTTGCCTCCAGCTGACGCTGCAGGTTGGCCATAGTCTTCTCGATAGTCTTCTCATTCAGAGTCTGATTCTTATCCTCGAGTGTGAAGCCCAGAGCGTATGACTTCTTGCCCTCGGGGAGCTTGTCGCCCTCATATACGTCGAACAGTGTCACGCGCTTTAGGAGCTTCTTCTCCGTTGCAAATGCGATGTTGCGAAGCTCTGAGAAGGTTACGCCCTTATCAACGAGCAGAGCCAGGTCGCGCTTAACCTCGGGGAAGCGTGAGAGCTCCTCTACGGCGATGCGCTGCTTCTTGGCAGCACGCACGATCAGATCGAAGTCGATCTCGGCATAATATACAGCCTGCTTAATGTCAAACTTTGCCAGTACTGCGGGTGATACGATACCCATCTCAACAACTGTCTTGGGACCCTGCGTATAGACGATAGCGTCAGAGTAGAGGTCGCTCTTCGATGACTCCGAGCGCAGGGTATAGATGTCGATACCAAAGCGGCGCAGCAGCTTCTCAACCGTCGAGCGCAACGTATAGAACGACGACTTTGCAGCCTTCACATTCCACGAGGGGGTAGCATCCTGACCCGTTACGGCGATACCGATGCGGTATGACTCGCTATAGCGTGCCAAGGGGTTCTCGCCCTGCTCCACCTCGGGGTGGAAGCGGTAGCAGTTACCCATCTCGAAGAGGCGCAAATCGAGTGTGCGGTGGTTGATATTCAGAGCCACAGCCTCCAGCGAGTTGAACAGCAGAGTCTGACGCATAACGTTGAGGTCAGCACTCAAGGGGTTCATAATCTTCACGCACTCCTCAGCCTTGTAAGCGGTCAGACCCTCGTAGTAAGCGGCCTTGGTGAGCGAGTTCGACATAATCTCGGTGTAGCCCGTAGCAGCCAGATGGTCGGCTGCGATGTTGATGAGCTTATTCTTATCGGGACGGGGAGCATACGAAAGGGTTGAGTGTACGGCCTGGGGAATCTCCACGTTGTTGTAGCCGTAGATGCGCAGAATATCCTCCACCAAGTCGGCCTCGCGCTGTACATCCACACGGTAGGGCGGTACGGCAACGGTAAGGGTGCGGCCCTCCTCCTTTGTGATCTTCACCTCCAGTGCATCCAGAATGGTGCGAACTGTCTGCTCGGGAATCTCCTTGCCGATGAGTGAATTCACGCGATCCAACGAAAGGTCGAATACAAAGTCCTGTGCGGGTGTGGGATTCAGGTCGGTGATCTCGCTTGAGATCTTACCACCAGCCAGCTCGCGCATCAAAAGGGCAGCGCGCTTCAGAGCATATACCTGAATATTGGGGTCGATACCGCGCTCGAAGCGGAACGAGGCGTCGGTCGAGAGGCCGTGACGCTTAGCCGAGCGACGGATAGATACGGGGTTGAAGTAGGCACTCTCCAAAAATACGTTTGTCGTTGTGTCGCTGATGCCTGAGTCCAGACCACCAAACACACCACCAATACACATCGGGCGCTCAGCCGAGCAGATCATCAAATCCTCCTTCGAGAGCTTGCGCTCAACGCCATCAAGTGTTACGAAGGGGGTACCCTCCTCGCAGTTCTTAACAACTACCTTCTTGCCCTCAATCTTGTCGGCATCGAAGGCGTGCAGGGGCTGACCCAGCTCGAAGAGAACGTAGTTGGTAATATCCACCAAGTTATTCTTGGGGTTGATGCCTGCGGCACGCAACTCCTTCTGCATCCACTCGGGTGAGGGGGCAATCTTGCAGCCCGTAACGGTAAGACCTGCATAGCGGGGAGCAGCGTCGTGGTTCTCCACCACAACCTCAATCTCCATATCGTGGTTATCCACCGAGAAGTCATCTACCGAGGGAAGCTCTACCTTCACATCCTTGCCCTGTGAGCGCAAGTAAGCCGCCAAATCGCGCGCAACGCCAATGTGTGAGGCTGCATCTACGCGGTTGGGCGTAAGGCCAATGCCAATGAGGTAGTCGTCCGTGATGCCCAAAAAGTCGCGTGCTGCAGTGCCTACAACAGCATCCTCGGGGAGCTCCATGATGCCGTCGTGAGAGGCACCGATACCGAGCTCATCCTCGGCACAGAGCATACCCAGCGACTCCACGCCACGAATCTTGCTGCGCTTGATCTTGAACTCCTCGTCGCCACCATTGGGGTAGAGCACCGAGCCTACCGTGGCACACAACACCTTCAAGCCCTGACGGCAGTTGGGTGCACCGCAGACAATCTGCAAAGGCTCCTGGGCGCCTACATCCACCTTTGTGACGTGCAGGTGGTCAGAGTCGGGGTGGTCCCAGCACTCGGCAACGTAGCCTACAACAACACCCTGCAAGCCTCCGCGAATGCTCTCCACCTTCTCCAGAGCCTCCACCTCAAGACCTATGTCGGTGAGGATTGTGGCTACCTCCTGAGCCGAGAGGTCGATGTCGATATACTTCTTTAACCAATTTAGTGAGATTTCCATAATATCTTGTTTTTTACGTTTTTGTATTCATCCTTAATTGGGCGCAATGCCCATCCAACCTACAAAGGTAAGAATTTTATTCTTAAATATGTCGCCAATAAGGGAAAATAAAGAGTTTTTAAGGAGTATTAGCTGTAATTACTGTAATTTGTAATTGCTGTAATCAACTTTTATCTTTATTTCGTATCTTTGCCGCAGAAAAAATCTTTTGCAATGAATACAATTCAGAAATATGCCCGTCTGGTGAAGTTTTCTCATACCATCTTCGCCATG
>JAGBYV010000063.1 GCA_017628595.1 Alistipes sp. | reverse complement strand
GTCACCCACGCCTGTTTCGATGCGTGCCTGCGCCTCGGCATAGGTAAAGCGGCGATCGGAATAGATAACCGTGCGACCGAACCACTCATCCAGCACCTCGGCATTCTCGTTGAGCTTGAATACCGCCGAGAAGCAGAGTTTCTCCTCATTGGGGCGCAAAGAGCACAGTTCGTTACACAGGCGCTCAGGCAACATAGGCACCGTACGATCGACAAGATATACCGACGTGCCTCGATCACGCGCCTCGCAGTCAAGCACGTCATCGGGACGGATATAGTGTGTCACATCGGCGATATGAACTCCCACCTCCCAGACACCATCCTCAACCTTGCGGATTGACAGGGCATCGTCGAAATCCTTGGCATCAGCCGGATCGATGGTAAATGTCACAATATCACGGAAATCGCGTCTTTCGGCATAATCGCTCTCTGTGATGCGGCCATCGATGGCAAGTGCAGCATCCTCAATCTCCTGCTCGAAACGGTATGGCAGATCATACTCGGCAAGAATAGCATGCATCTCAGCATCATTATCACCCGTCTGGCCCAACACATCTACAATCACTCCACGTGGCGAACGCAGCCCCTCGTGCCACTCCGTAACACGAAACACCACCTTGTCGCCATCCTTAACCTGCGGATACTCCTTGCGCGGGAAGAAGACATCCATCGGGAGTTTGCGGGCATCAGGACGTACGAAGATTGCGGCACGGCTTACCTCTGCAACACCCACATATTGCTTATTGCTACGCTCGATGATGCGTGTTACGGCACCCTCGGGACGATCGCCCTCGCGCACAGCCTGACGCTGGAGTACCACCTCCACACGGTCGCCCTCCAGGGCATAATTCACATTGCGCTGATGCACGTAGATATCGCTCTCAAGCGCCTCTACCTTAACATAGGCAGCTCCCGAGCCTATCATATCAACCACACCCTCGTAGTGAGGCAGCTGAGATGTCGACAGTTGATACTTATCGCGGCCATGGCAATCCACAACACCCTCCATAACCAGCGTTTCCACCACATCACGCACAATGTAGCGAGCCTCCTTCGAATTTCCACCCGAAGCTGAGGTTAGTTGCTTTAAAGAGAATACTCTATCGGGAAATTCGCGAAACATATTGATGATAAATGCCGCACGAATACTCTTCGAATCTGTCGGTGCACCATTGCGGGCCGCCCTTCTATCTCGTTTTTTTAACTGTTTCATTTGTTCAGAATACTTAATGAGAGTTGATACATAAACTCCTCGCCAATGGCAAGGGCACGCTCGTCGGGCAGAAACGACGCCGTATGCTTACGGCCTGCCTCGCGTCCTACGCCAAGTCGATAATATAGCGATGGATAGAGCTGCGAATAACATCCGAAATCCTCCTCGCCCTCAATACGCTCCAGATCGCGCACCACAAAGCCGCAACTATCGGCCATAAGCATCGCTTCGTAGGTAAGTTGAGTGTCATTCTCGACGCATGGGTAGCCGTCGTGAATATCCACACTCACCCCAACATCATACTTATACTCCACCTCCTCGACCGCATGTGCAATCATATCCTTGATACGCAATCGCAGTTTCTCGTCAAAGGCACGCATCATAGCCTCGCAACGACACTCCTCGGGCAGATGATCGGGCAGACCCTCAGCCACAACCTTATTGACCGACAATGTACACACGTCGCTGTTGAAGGCATTAAGTCGCATAACAAGATCAGCTGCTGCAACAATCGGATTCTTCGCACCTTGCGACGGAGTGCCACCCGCACCCTTAACGGTCAGGCACAACGCATCTGCCGAGGCCATAAACTTACCCGGGCAGAAGCCAAATTCGCCAACCTCCAGACTGGCATCGACATGCTCACCGATAACAGCTGCCACATCATAATCCTTAAAAGGATCCTCATCCAACACCTTGCGAGCACCGGCAAAGCCTCGCTCCTCGCCCGGCTGGAAAAGGCCAAGCACCGTACCCTCGAAGTCGCGATCAGACTGCAGACGCTTCAACACACCATACAATATCGCCGCATGGCAATCGTGCCCACATCCGTGCATCACACCCTCACACTGCGAAGCCCACTCCACACCGGTCATCTCCTGCAAAGGCAGGGCATCAATATCGGCACGAAGCACAACACATCGCTTCAGATTGCCTCGGCGACCCTCAATACGCGCCAGGATACCGGTCTTTGCAATGGGACGATGTTCGATCCCCAGCGCATCCAGCTGCTCGGAGATAAAGGCTGCCGTCGAGTGCTCCTCGAACGAAAGTTCGGGGTGCGAATGCAGATGACGACGAAAATCTACCGTATTCATATCTTAAAAGTTTACTTTTTTACTACTTTTCGGGGACGCCAGCGTTGTGTCACCTTGGCCAGTTGGGCGATATAGTCGGGAGTAGTACCACAACAACCGCCGACAATATTCAAAAGGCCCGCGCGGCACATCTGCTCCATCTCCTTAGCAAAGTGGTTGGCTGCCACCACGGGTTGTCCCGCCGCAGGATACGCCACCAACGGCTTGTCGCACGCCGCAGACAGTGTCTTAATGGCATCGGTCATCGGCTTAGGACCGTTCGTACAGTTAAAACCAACGACGGCGACCTGCTCCATAGGCAGATCCTCCAGGAACTTGGCTATTGTAGCACCGCTGGCCACACGACCTGCGATGCGTGAAAGAACCGCAGAGAGGATGATGGGAATATCAGCATCTATCTTTCTGCACTCCTCGATTGCGACCTTTGCATTGGCTGCATCCATAACCGATTCGATAAGGATGATATCTACTCCACCATCCTTCAGGCCTCGGATCACATCGGCATAAACGGCCGCCATCTGCTCGGCCGTGGTATCATTAGCCAGCGTAAGGTTGCGTGTTGTGGGGCCAACCGAACCGGCTACGAGTCGGGGATGCTCCGTAGTGGAGTATTTATCAGCAACGCGGCGTGCCAACTCGGCTCCTGCTCGTGCCAACTCATACGAGCGACTCTGCAGACCATACTCGGCAAGTGAGAGCGCATCGGCACAAATGGTGTTGGTGGTGATAATATCGGCACCGGCCTGCAGATACTCCTCATGCAGAGCCTCGACCTGGGCCGCTGACTCCACATTTAGCATCTCCAGAGCCCCTTTGGCGCCACGTGCTATAAGAGCCGTGCCCATAGCACCATCCATAAGTAATATCTTTCTTGCTAAAAGTTGTTCCAGTTTCATCTCTCTAACGTTTTACAATTTCGATCTCGAAAAGTTTATTCCAACGCTTGCCTGTAACAAAGATTCGTTTTGCCGCCGCATCGTATGCAATACCATTCAGTACATCGGTGCGTGTGGTTATATCCTCATCCGAGAGCAGGCCCTCGCAATCGATCATACCCTCAACAACTCCTGTTTCAGGGTTGATGATGACTATAAAGTTGGTCGTATATACGTTTGCCCAAATCTTGCCATCGATCCACTCCAGCTCGTTGATATAGTTGAGAGCCTCGCCACGCAACGTAACCGTTATGCGACCCTCACGCTGGAACGTTTTAGGATCTACACGATAGATCGTAGAGGTGCCGTTCGACATATACAGCTTCTCACCATCGGTGGTAAGCCCCCAGCCCTCGCCCGGATAACGATGGTCACGCAACTTTTTGCGTGAGGCTACATCATAGACATGGCAGACATTGGATTCCCATGTCAGCTGGAACATTTCGCCGCCCAGTAGTGTGATGCCCTCGCCAAACTCGCTGCCAGGCAACGACAACTCCACACGCGGAGCATCCTGTCCCAATTCGTATGTAACGACCTGCGATGAGCCATACTCGCCCGTGCCCTCCCACATCAGACCATCGACATACTGAAGGCCCTGCGTATAGCAGTGGGTACAATGAGGGTAGGTATTCTTGACTTTGTAGGTGTATTGTACGGGCTGCACGATGGCAGGCTGCGAAACACTCTTCGATGGCTGCGACCCGCATGCCACAATCGACATAGACAATGCAAGTGCAATGATTAAACTCTTCATAACAAAACTATTTTCCAACAAATATAGAGAAAAAATCCAAAATTTCAGCCATCATACCTTATAGAAATAAGGATTCGCGACATAAAAGAAAAAAAAGAGGTCGCAGACCAATGTCTGCAACCTCATTCAAAAGAGTTATACGCTCTATAATCGATCCTTCGCAACACCCTCATGAGTCATCACTACGGGCAGGATATCGCCATTCTCATCGAAGTGCATCTCCTCGATGCAGGTCACGCGGTTATCGCGCACATCCGAGTCGATAGGACGGCGATGATAGATGATGTAATATTTGCCACTACGCTCATTATGCACCACCGAGTGGTGACCAGCTCCACGTGCTACCGTTTCATCCTGCTGCAAGATCACACCCTTGCGCTCGAATGGGCCGAAAGGTGAATCCGAAATAGCGTATGCCACCTTATAGTCGGGACCTGTCCATCCACCCTCTGACCACATGAAGTAGTACTTGCCGTCGCGGATAAACATAAAGGGACCCTCAACGTAGTTCTCGGGGGTAACCTCCTTATACATCGTACCATCCTCGAAGGGGACGATTGAGCGGAAGTCGTCAGCGAGCTTCACCACGTTGCAGTGGCGCCAGCCGCCATAGTACATATAATACGTACCATCCTTATCCTTAAACACATACTGATCGATAGGCTGTGCACCATTTACAATCTCACCAATAAGCGGTTTGCCGAGCAGATCCTCAAACGGGCCTGCAGGATTGTCCGCCACCGCTACGCCAATACCGCCAATCTCACCCTCATGTACATCGTTAGCGCCGAAGAAGAGATAGTACTTGCCATCCTTCTCCACTGCAGCCGGAGCCCACAATGCCTGACGCAACCATGAGATGCGCGAATTATCGATAATGCGTTCATGCTTGGTCCAGGTAATCAGATCCTTCGACGAGAAACAGTCGAAAAAGAGCTGGTCCTTAAACGCAGCCGAGTATGTAGGATAAATCCAATAGGTATCGCCGAAAATCACACCCTCGGGGTCGGCATAGTCGCCCGCGAAGATGGGGTTACCGGCACGCTGCTCCTCACAACCAACGGCCATAAGGAGCACAGCTGCCAGACAAAGGTTTTTCAAGGTGTTTTTCATCGCATAAATTATTTAAGACCCATGGCGCTTACCAGAGCCTCAGGCTTAGGCTCATGGCCTCTGAACTCTACATAGATATCCATAGGATGGCTCTGACCTCCCTGCTCCATCAAGCGACGGAAAGCCTTGGCTGTAGCGGGATCGAAGATACCCTTCTCCTTGAAGAGCGAGAACGCATCGGCAGCCAGCACCTCCGCCCACTTATAACCATAATAACCAGCAGCATAGCCACCGTCGAAAATGTGCGTAAACGATGAGTTCATAGCTGTGCCAGCCACAACGGGAGTGATCTGCACTGAGCTCATAGACTCTACCTCGAAAGGCTCGATGTCGCCCTCGTAGGGTGTCTTCAATGTATGCCATGCCATATCGGTAAGACCGAATGAGAGCTGACGAATATTTGCGTATGCAGCTAGATAATTCTTCGCAGCGATAATCTTCTCTACCAGCTCGGCGGGGATGGGCTCACCGGTCTGATAGTGTACGGCCCACATATCGAGATACTCCTTCTCGGTTGCCCAGTTCTCAAGGATCTGCGAGGGCAACTCCACAAAGTCGCGATATACGTTTGTACCATTCATAGACTCATACTCACCCTTACCCAGCATGCCGTGCAAAGCGTGACCAAACTCATGCAGGAAGGTAGTGAACTCGTCGAAAGTAAGCAACGAAGGTGTGGTCTCGGTAGGCTTGGTGAAGTTCATTACGAGCGACACCAGGGGACGTGTCTCCACGCCATCAACGATCTTTGCGCCACGGAACTCGGTCATCCAAGCACCAGCGCTCTTAGATGCGCGGGGGAAGAAATCCAGATAGAGAACAGAGAGGAACTTCTTCTGACCCTGCTCTGTAGTCTCAAACACCTCATATGCCTTTACATCGGGGTGGTAAACGGTGATATTATCGGCAGGCACGAACTCCAGACCATAGAGCTTCTCGGCAACCATAAATACACCCTTGATTACGTTATCCAACTTAAGGTAGGGCTTCACCTGCTCATCATCCAGAGCATACTTCTCAGACTTGTACTTCTCGGTGTAGTAAGCCCAGTCCCAAGGCATTACATCACCCTTGTGACCCTTCGAAGCGGCATACTCGTTGATTGTAGTGTAATCCTTGCGACCATACTCCAGCGTAGCCGAACGCAGGTTGGCAAGGAAATCATTTACATTAGCTGCGCCCTCCGCCATACGCTCCTCCAACACATAGTCGGCGTAAGTCTCATAACCAAGTACATTGGCAATCTTAAGACGCAGTGATGTGATATCACGAATGAGCTGTGAGTTATCAAACTCACCACCCAGAGCACGCGAGTTGTAGGCACGATACAGACGCTCCTTGATGTCGCGCTGCGACGAGTAGGTCATAAAGGGGCCGTAGCTGGGAGCCTGCAATGTAACAGTCCAGCCCTTCTCGCCACGAGCCTTGGCCTCGGCAGCCATACCATCCTTAACGAATGAGGGCAACTCAGCCACCTGTGCGGGATTGGTGATATTGATTGAGAAAGCGTTGGTTGCAGCCAGGGCGTTGTTGCCAAACTTAAGTGTAGCCTCCGACAATGCAGCAGTGTACTTGCGATACTCCTCCTTCTTGGCCTCATCAAGCGCAGCACCCGAGCGGGCAAAGCTCTTGTAGGTATCCTCCAAAAGTTTTACATCCACATCAGACAAGCCACGACGCGAACCCTCGTAGACAGCCTTCACGCGGGCGAAGAGCTCGGGATTCAACGCTACGTCATTGCTCAACTCCGTAAGTTTGGGCTGCACGCGCATGGCAATAGCATCCAACTCATCCGAAGTATCAGCATTGCGCAGGTTGTAGAATACACCTGTAATACGTCCGAGCAGACCACCCTGACGCTCCAAAGCCACGATAGTATTCTTGAATGTAGGCTTGGCGGGGTTGTTCACGATAGCATCTATCTCGGCACGTGAAACGGCGATAGCAGTCTCAATAGCGGGCTCATAGTGCTCGGTCTTAATCTTATCGAACGGGGGTGTTGCATAGGGGGTATCCCACTCTGCCAGCAAGGGGTTTGTCGTGTCAATTTCCGGCAATACAGCCACAGGCATCTGATCGCCACCGCAGCCAGCCATAAGGGCACTGAAAGTCATAATTAAAAATAGTTTTTTCATCGTTTTTATTTTTATTGGTTTTTTCAATTATTTAGTTTTCACTATAATACAGGCTCTGCACGTTGAATTGCCGCCAGTGAATCGGCCTCGGCCTGACGTGCCGCCTCACGCTCACGACGCGAACGCTCGGCACGCTGACGCGCCTGCTCACGAGTATCAATACGCATCACCTCTCGCTCGGGCTCAGGCTCCGTCTGCACAGCATCCTCTGCCTTAACCAGACCTCGGGCAATAAGCATCGACTGTTTATCGGGATCGGCACCACGGAATGCACGGTACATATCCATACCATCACGGCTGCCACCACGAGCGAGCACCTCACGACGGAAACGCTCCGCAGTAGCGCGGTCGAATATATCGCCGCTCTCGACAAAAGCCTGATATGCGTCCTTGTCAAGCACCTCGGCCCAGATGTAGAAGTAGTAACCAGCCGAGTAGCCGCCATCGAATATATGTCCAAAATATGTGTATTTATATCGGGGCTCAATCTGAGGAATAAGACCTCGACGAGTGGTCAGCGCCTCACGCTCAAACTGCGACGGCGATATAAGTTCGTCACTCTGCAGCGAGTGAATATCCATATCCGAGAGAGCTGCAGCTACCAGTTCAGTGGTATTGAAGCCCTCGTTAAATGTCTTAGTGCGCTGGATCTTCTCAACCAGTTCCTGAGGCATGGCATCCTCACGACGGTAATGCACGGCATAGTGCGCAAGCATCTCGGGTGCCAGGGCCCAGTTCTCCATAATCTGCGAGGGCAACTCCACAAAATCACCCTCAACACCTGCCAGACCACGATACTTCACCTCAGCAAAGAGATTATGCAGGGCATGACCAAACTCGTGGAAGAAAGTCTCGGTCTCATCAATGGTAAGCAGAGCCGGAGTGCTGCCAGCAGGGCGGGTAAAGTTGCATACGATGGTCGAAACGGGCAGAACTCGTTTACCATCCTTATACGACTGCTCGACATAAGAGCCACACCATGCTCCACCCGACTTGCCCGGACGGGGGAAGAAGTCCATATATAGCGCACCCAACGGCTGATCATCACTATCTATCACCTCATAAACCTCACATTCGGAGTGATATACAGGGGCATTCAACGGACGGAAAGTAATTCCGTAGAGACGGTTGCAGAGGAAGAAAATTCCACCTTTCACATTATCGAGCGAGAGATAGTTGCGCACCTCCTCTTCCTTCAGGTCGTAGTCGGCCTGACGCACCTTCTCGGCATAATACCACCAGTCCCACGACTCAAATTTGGCATCGGCGCCATGGTCACGACGGAAGATGGTCATCATACGCTCCAGCTCCTGCTGCGAACGCTCCAGAGCGGGAGTCCACACACCCTCCAGAAGCTCATACACCGCCTCAGGCGTAGAGGCCATCTCGTTCGATGTAACATAGTGCGCATACGAATCATAGCCAAGCAGTTGCGCCTTCTTGTAGCGCAGCTGTGCCATTTGTGCAACGATCTGATTATTATCGTAATCATTACCATTATCGCCACGCTTAAGATACGCCTTGTAGATCTGCTCGCGCAATGATCTGTTCTGAGCATAGGTCAAAAGAGGCAACATGCTGGGTTTCTGCAACGTGAAGACATACTTATCGCCCTTACCCATCGACTTGGCCTGCTCGCGAGCAGCATCACGCACCGATGTGGGGAGTCCATCCAGATCCTTCAGATCCACCTCAAGCGTAAATGCATTGGTCTCGGCAAGTACATTCTGTCCGAACTTGACACTCAATGCCGACAGTTGCTCGTTGATCTGCTGAAGCGAGGCCTTCTCCTGAGCCGAGAGCAAAGCTCCCGAGCGAACGAAATCCTCATACATCTTCTCCGTCAGGCGCAACTCATCACCCGTCAGGCGTTGTGCTTCACGACTATTATAGACCTGCTTTACTCGCTCGAAGAGAGCCTCATTCATGGCTATGGCATCGTAGTGCGCAGCCAGACGGGGGAAGATCTCGGAGGCGTAGGCCTGCATCTGGTCGTTGGTTTCAGCTGAGGCAAGCAGCTCAAAGACCGTAGCCACACGCATAAGCATCTGACCCGAATTATCATAGGCCAATATGGTGTTTTCAAATGTCGGCTCAGCGACCGAAGATATGATAGCCTCGATCTGTTCGTTATGCAACGACATGCCACGCTCAAAGGCGGGAGCATAGTGCTCCATCTTGATGCGATCGAAAGGCGGAACACCGTAAGGTGTGGTCCACTCATCCTCAAAAAATGGGTTATCGGCAACTTCTGCGCCCTTTTTACATGAATTCATGCTTAAGACAAGTGTCAGAAGGAAGAATAATCCGAAAAAGCGTTTCATCCTTTAATTTATATTTAATAACTTTGCAAAGTTAATACTTAACCAAATGTTATGCAACTATTTTATGCACCTGATATAACTCTTCCGCTATATACGCTATGCGAAGAGGAGTCAAAACACTGCGTTCGTGTGCTCCGTCTGCGCGAAGGAGACACTCTTCACCTTACCGACGGACGAGGCTCACTGCACCGCTGCCAGATAGTGGAGGCTCACCAGCACCACTGCACCGTCAAGGTGGTTGAGACCATCAGCGAGTATGGTCGCCTCGGTTACTCACTCACGATGGCCGTGGCTCCAACTAAAAATATCGACCGCTACGAGTGGTTCCTGGAAAAGGCCACCGAGGTGGGTGTGAGTCGCTTTGTCCCTATCGAGTGTGACCACAGCGAGCGTCGCACCATTAAGCACGACAGAGCGCTGCGCGTGGTAACATCGGCCGTCAAGCAGTCGATCAAGGCCTACCACCCCGCACTCGACGAACTGACACCCGTCCGCCAGTTGATTCAAACTCCGTTTGAGGGTCGCAAATTCATCGCTCACTGCGACTCATCGTTTGAAAAACGGGATTATCTGCCATCAATTATTAAAAAAACTGAAAATATTTTGATTTTAATTGGTCCGGAAGGTGATTTTTCTCCCGAAGAGATTAAATTTGCGCTCGAAAACGGGTTTGAGCCGATATCGCTCGGCGAGCAGCGACTGCGTACTGAGACTGCAGCCGTAGCAGCAACCGTGATGGTTGCCACAATAAACGGCATGTAAAGACATTCTACCCGACAAAATATAGCCACAAACAGGTTAGTTAAATAAATAGAAGAAATGTTTTATCTCTTATCACTTTTGGTGCTTGCGCTACTGGTTGGCAGCATATTCCTGGCTCCGCTTCGCAGTAAGGTGTGGGTGGCGTTTGGTTTTGTCGCCATAGCAGCCATAGCCGTAGCCGCCCCCTCAATAGGCGTACTGGCGGGAGCAGAGGATATCGTGCTTGCACGCGAGATTCCCTCGATGCTGGGCATGGGATCGCTATCGATAGATCCCTTGTCGGCCATATTCCTGCTCATCATTGCCATAGCGGGCGTAGCGACAATGCTCTATTCGCACGGTTACGTAGGGCACTATCTGACAAAAAAATCTTCAGCGCATATATCGCTGCACTACACAGCGCTTGCGACGCTCATCCTCTCGATGATGCTCGTAGTGATGGCCGACGGAGGTTTCCTCTTCCTCTTTGCGTGGGAGTTGATGACCATCGCGTCATTCATCCTGATTCTATTCGATGCCGAGCGAGCCGAGGTATTGCGTGCCGCGTTGTCCTACCTGATCATGATGCACGTAGGATTCATCTTCCTCGTTGCTGGTTTCGCAGGACTTGAGAGCATATCCAATGACACATCATTCGCAGCCTTGGCACACTGTTTTGGTCAGGGCAAGAACTTAGCGATCTTCATCCTTTTCCTGCTCGGTTTTGGTATGAAGGCGGGTATATTTCCCATGCACGTATGGTTGCCCGAGGCACACCCTGCAGCACCATCACACATCTCGGCCATAATGTCGGGAGTGATGATCAAGACCGGTGTATATGGTATCCTTCGCGTGGTAAGCCACATGAGCGCTCCCGAGCAGATACATGTTGTGGGTGTGATTATCCTTGCCATAGGCGTGGTTACGGGACTCTGGGGAGTAATCCTTGCCGCAATGCAGAACGATGTGAAGCGACTGCTGGCATACTCAAGTATTGAGAACATCGGCGTGATCTTCATCGGCCTGGGTATTGCAACGCTGGCCAACGCATCTGGCAACACTGCCATTATGACGCTTGCCCTGTGCGGAGCTTTGATGCACACGATCAACCACTCGCTCTTCAAGTCGTTGCTCTTCTTTGGTGCAGGCAACATATACTCGCAGATGCACACCACGCATCTCGACCGCTTTGGTGGCGTGGCCAAGCATATGCCCGTAACGGCAATTTTATTCCTGCTGGCGACTATGGCCATCTGTGCCTTGCCACCGTTAAATGGTTTTGTAGGAGAGTTTCTGATTTACATCGGCATGCTAGGCAGCGTGCGTGATGGCATAAACACTCTATATGCCGCAGGCGGATTGATGGCTTTGGCGCTGATTGGCGGTATTGTTGTCCTGGCATTTACCAAACTCTACAGCACCGTATTCCTCGGCTCACCCCGCCATCACCATGTGGCAGAGTCGGAGGAGGTTGATAACCTGCGCATAGCGGCCATGGCCATACCGGCACTGGGTATTGTAGCCATAGGACTCTTCCCGCAGTATGCATTACGCATGATAGAGCGCGTTGTTGGCACATTGGGCGGCAGCCAGAGTGCGTTGATTGTCAGCGGTCTCACCTCTACACTGTGGAAGATTTCGCTGACGGCTATTCTGCTCATTATCATCATTGCTCTGCTCTACACCATCAAGCATCGCGCACAACGCAGCCGTACAATCTCACAGGGCCCGACCTGGGGTTGTGGCTTCACTTCACCTAACATCCACATGCAATATACGGGCGAGTCATTCTCTGAGGGTTTGCAGTCAATCGCAACGTCGCTCACACAGAATACCGTCGAGGGTCGTGCCGTAGGCAAGAGTGAGATATTCCCCTCATCGCACAACTACAACGTGCGCCACAAGGATAAGATTGACCGTCTGCTGGCCGAGTGGTGGGTTGAGTTGCTGCGTATAATCAACAAGCGTATGATGAGCCTGCGTACGGGACGTATCAACAACTACATCCTCTTTGCGTTGTTGTTCCTCATCGCTATCGTTATCCTTTCACTCTTTAACCTTATTTAGCGTATGGTAGGAATTGCACTTAACACACTTTTGATGATTGTGGTAGCCATCGCTATCCCCGGAGTGATCAACCGCACACGTGCCACGCTGGCCGGTCGCAAGGGTTTGCCCTTCGTACAACATCTGCGCAACGCACGTCTGTTGCTGCGCAAAGGCTCGGTATACTCTACTACGACAACGGCACTATTCCGAATTGTTCCCGCCGTATATCTCGGTGCAGCGATCGTCGCTATGCTCTTTATGCCCGTAGCAGATCTATATCCTTTAATCTCGTTTGAGGGCGACGTGATATGTTTTGCTTATACACTGGCTCTGGCTCGTGTGGCCATAATCCTTGCCGCCATGGATACCGGCTCCTCGTTTGAGGGTATGGGTGCCGCGCGCGAGGCTCTATATGGCGCACTCATTGAGCCTGCACTTATGATCGGTTTTGCTACGCTGGCAATGTTCTGCGGCTACACATCGTTTGCCGATATCTTTGCCCACGAGCAGTCGTTCAACGCACAGATAACCATCGTAATGTTCCTCATTGCATATCTCTTCATCACGATTGCATTCGTTGAGTCAGGCCGCGTGCCGGTGGATGATCCCCGCACACACCTTGAGCTTACGATGATTCACGAAGTGATGTGTCTGGATTACAGCGGTATTGACATGGGTATGATTCACATCGCCGGCTGGCTGAAGACCGCCTGCTTCTCGATGATTGCCGCCAACGCTATCGCCGCGACATGCTGCTTCCACTGGTGGTTGGCCGCTCCGCTGGCCATCCTGCTGACAGGATTGTCAATCGGCTTTGTTGAATCAACACAGGCGCGAAACAAACTCGTTCGCAATACAACATTTATCGTAACAATCTCCGCACTGGCCGCCCTGATATTCTTCATTGGCTACCTTCTGCAGTCAGATATTAACATTTAAGCCATGCTACTGTCACTTATTATATTATACGTCATATCGCTCGTATATGTGGCTATGGTCGAGCGATTCCGCTCCTATGCCACCATCATCGCCTTCCAGGGATGGATCTTGCTCGGCATTGCCTTGTTGCGTCTGCATACACTGAACTGGGTTGAGCTCTCGTTCGTAATCCTCGAGACGCTCATCTTCAAGGCTATCATCGTGCCGGCCATCCTCATGCGCGTTATCAAGCAGACCAAGATCAACCGCATCAACACGTCGGGTCGTTCGCAGTTCAACTCACTGATGCTCTCATTCGCTGCGCTTGTGGCAAGTGCCATCACCACCTACTATGTAGCCGATTCGTCGGTGCACATGATATTCTTCGGCGTGGCGTTGTATGCGCTTCTGAGCGGACTCATACTCATCGTTCTGCGCTCACGCATCTTTACCCATATCGTCGGATTCCTCGTAATTGAGAATGGAGTGTTCCTCTTCTCGATGGCTATCGGCGTTGAGATGCCAATGTTGATCAATGCAGCCATCATGCTCGATATCTTGATGTCGGTACTCATGCTCGGCATGTTCATGGCCAAGGTGGATAGCCAGATACACACCGACAACAGTGATTCATTAACACACGTAAAGGACTAAGCCATGATATATATATTCTTCGCAATATGGCTCATTATCGGAGCTTCGGTTTTCATCGCGCCCTCGCGTCGCGTAGTGCATCTGCTGTGCGGATTATACATGGCCGTACACGCTCTCTTTGCCGTAATGATTACCTTCGGAGGTAACTACCTCACCACATCGGGAGTATTCTTTACCTTCGACCAGGCGGGTACACTTTTCTACATCCTGCTGGGTATCGTAGCGACCTTCGTGCTGATTCACTCGCAGGAGTATCTGAAAGAGGATACGCTGGGTGATTACAGAAAATACTTCGCTCTGCTGATTCTGCTCACCACATCCATCACGGGCGTATACTTTGCCAACAACATTGCCGTAACGTGGATCCTGCTTGAGACCACCACCCTGTGCAGTGCAGGTATCCTCTATCACCGTCATTCGGCGCAGACATTGGAGGCGACGTGGAAGTATCTGTTCGTATGTTCAACCGGTATTGCTATCGCATATCTGGGCATTCTGCTGCTGTGCGCTGCGGCATCGAACTCGTCGCTCAGCTACAACGAGCTGGCTCAGCTTATCGTACACGGCAATCCGCTCTACCTCAAGGCAGCATTCCTGCTTATTCTGACAGGATATAGCTGCAAGATGGAGATTTTCCCTCTATATACGATTGGTGTGGATGCAAACTTTGCTGCTCCGGCTCCCGCCTCGGCCCTTATCTCTACGGGTCTGGTGAACGCAGGTTTTCTGGCAATATTCCGCATCTATCGACTCTTTGCCAACACCGCGGTATTTGAGTGGGTACAGCACGTAATGCTTATTATCGGAGTACTGAGCCTTGGCGTGGGTGCCCTGTTCCTCCGACGCACGAATAACTACAAACGTTTCCTCTCATACTCAACCGTTGAGAATATGGGTATCGTGGCAATTGGTTTGGGTGTGGGCGGCATAGGCGTATGGGCAGCCGTGTTCCATGTCGTTTGCCACACATTGATCAAGAGCAGTCTCTTCCTGCAGATTGCCGTGGTGCGTCAGGTATACAACGGCTACCGCATCAACCGCCTTGGCGACTACATCAACATCAATAAGGTGGGTGCCATTGGCCTGCTCGCTGGCATGGTGGTGGTACTGGCATTCCCGCCATCGCCACTCTTCATCTCGGAGCTTATGATCCTCAAGCAGACCATCGCATCGGCATCATGGTGGCTCATCGCACTCATTGTCCTCTTGCTTTGCGTTGTGGTATATTCGATCTGCTTCCGCATCATCAAACTCTGTTACCAGCCCAACCAGGACGAGCTGCACCTCACAAAAATCAACCGTCGCCTGTCGTACAGCGCACTCTCGTTACTCGTGGTGGCTATCGTACTGGGAGTATGGCAGCCCGAGGTCTTGAAGGAGTTTATTACCAACATCGTAACATTCTAAACTATGATATACCATATAACCGACAACGAGGCAGCAGCCGTGGCCCTGAAGGATATCCCCGAAGTGGACTATGCGGCGCTATACAACGACCTCAAGGAGCGTCTGCAGGATGAGCGCTATCATGTGGCTCACTACTTTGCGACACCCGATGGTACACGTCTGAAGTTTTACCTCATACTTCTCGATGATAGCGAGCATAAGGTGATGCTTTCATCCTTCGTCATGGAGTACTATGAGGATGTAGCACTCCCCTCGCTTACTGCTCTGCATCCGGCACTGCACCCCTTCGAGCGAGAGATTACGGAGTTATATAACGTGGAGTTTGACTCCATGCCGTGGAACAAGCCCCTGCGCTTCCCCTTCAACCGCCGCAACCGCAACTCAACGATGGACAACTATCCATTCTACACCATTGAGGGAGAGTCGCTGCACGAGGTAAACGTAGGCCCCATCCATGCCGGCATTATTGAGCCCGGAGCATTCCGCTTCGTGTGTAATGGAGAGAACGTCCTGCATCTGGAGATAGCACTCGGCTATCAGCACCGTGGTTCGGAGAGTGAATTCACTTTAACGACAAACCGTCTGCGACAGACTCTGCTTGCCGAGGGTATTGCTGGCGACAGCGCCGTATCACACGCTACGGCATACGCATCATCCATTGAGAAGTTGTGCGGTTGCTCGATCGGGGCTCTTGCCATTGAGCGCACTATTGCCCTTGAGCTGGAGCGCATGGCTATGCATATTGCCGATACGGGAGCTTTGTCGATGGATGTGGCCTATCAACTCGGTCAGGTTGCTTGCGAGGCACTTCGTACGATGACCATCAACACCACTCAGGCATGGTGCGGCAACCGTTTCGGCAAGGGTCTGATCCGTCCTTGTGGCACAAACAAACCTCTCCCACATGAGAAGATAGCGATGATTCGTACGAACGTTGCTGAGATTCGCCGCCGCTATAATGAGGTGATAGAGGATATTAAGTCATCACCCTCGCTACTGGCCCGTTTCGAACAATGTGGCATAGTACCCAAGGCCGAAATGCAGCGCATCGGTGGCGTAGGTATGGCTGCTCGTTCGAGTGGTGTGAAGCGCGACATACGCTCATCACATCCCTACGCGGCATATGCCTCACATATTAAGCATGAGAGCATTGTCAAGCAGCATGGTGATGTGATGTCACGCCTTATGACCCGATGCCGCGAGGTACTGCAGTCGGCCGACTATATCGAGCAGTTGTTATCGACTTATGCGCCATCTGAGATTGCACGTCCCAACTACGACGCGACGCTTACGGCGGAGGCATTGGCCTTCTCGCTTGTAGAGGGTTGGCGTGGCGAGATTTGCCACGTGGCAATCACCAATAAGCAGGGCGAGATAGCAACCTATAAGATAAAAGACCCCAGCCTGCACAACTGGTTGGCACTGGCCATTGCCGTAAGAGGTGAGGGAATTTCGGATTTCCCGATTTGTAACAAGAGTTTTAACCTGTCGTACTGCGGTCACGACCTTTAATCCAAAGAGTATGATATTTCCCAAAATAAAGGTACTGAAGAGTCACGGATGGCAATATATCCCCGACCTTAATGCCGTTGAACTGACTGAAGAGTTTCGTGGTCGCCCCATTTTGACACAAACGGCCGACATGAGCGACGTGGAGGCTGCAGCCAATATGTGCCCCACACGCGCCATCACCGCAGCACCCTTTACGCTCGACATGGGACGTTGCCTTTTCTGTGGCGAATGCGCTCTGCGTGCTCCGCACAACATACGTTTTACCAACGACTACAAGATAGGCTCCGCTTCGCGCGAGGGACTCATCGTAAAAGTGGGTGATGAGCAGATTGCCTTTCACCCTGAGATGATTCGTGAGGAGATTCCCGCGCTCTTCTCCAAAGCATTAAAACTGCGTCAGGTATCAGCCGGAGGCGATGCCTCGGTGGAGATGGAGCTCAATGCCACGGGCAACGTTAACTTCGACTTTGGCCGTTATGGTGTGGAGTTTGTAGCCTCACCACGCCATGCCGACGGAGTGGTTATCACGGGCCCCATTTCAAGCAACATGGCCGAAGCGCTGGATATTTGCTATAACTCTGTGCCCGACCCAAAGATTGTTATCGTCTGCGGTTCGGAGGCCTGCTCAGGTGGATTGTATGCCGACTCGAAGGCCGTTGACCGTCGCTTTTTGGAGCGTTACAAGGTCGATTTGTGGCTTCCCGGTGCCCCCACACACCCCATGACATTCATTGACGGAGTGATGAATATGCTAAAACTTAAAACACGCTAAAAACGATACCGATGGAGACCCTGCAACACATTATAGATACCACTAACAACCTGCTGTGGACATACGTTATGGTTGCAGCCTTGATAGGCTGTGCATTGTACTTTACCATACGTAGCGGATTCGTGCAGTTCCGCATGTTGGGAGAGATGATTCGCCAACTTGTAAACTCCAACGAACGACACCACACAGAGGGTAAGCATATCTCGCCTTTTCAGGCCTTTGCCGTATCGCTGGCAAGTCGTGTTGGCACGGGTAATCTGGCTGGAGTAGCAACAGCTATTGCCGTGGGAGGTCCGGGTGCAGTATTCTGGATGTGGATCATAGCCCTTATCGGGTCGGCAAATGCCTTTATAGAGAGTACACTGGCACAGCTATACAAGCGTCGTACCGACGACTCCTTCATTGGCGGTCCGGCATACTACATTCTGCATGGACTGAAATGCCGATGGATGGCTATCCTGTTCAGCGTACTGACAATTCTCACCTTTGGCTGTGCATTCAACACCGTGCAGAGCAATACTCTCTGCGAAGCGGTAGAAAATGCCTTTGGCTTTAGCCATTTATATATGGGTATTGCTATTACCGCAGCCACACTCATCATCGTCTTTGGCGGCATACAGCGTATTGCAAAGTTTAGCTCAATCATCGTCCCCATAATGGCCCTGGGCTATATCCTGCTGGCATTTACTATAGTTATTCTCAACATCGGGCAGTTACCCGCTGTAATAGAGTTGATCGTTAAGAGTGCTTTTGGCATGGAGCAGGTCGTAGGAGGTGGCTTGGGTGCAGCACTGATGCAGGGTATAAAGCGTGGTCTGT
>JAGBYV010000062.1 GCA_017628595.1 Alistipes sp. | reverse complement strand
AGCAGCACCGAGCCAAGCAGAAGCACTCGGTTGAAAGAGTGCAGGGTCTCGTAACTCATCGCCACCTTGTAGATGAGGTACAACGTGGCCAAACAGATGGCCGACTGCGCGAGATATACCAAAAATTCAAACATAGCCTTTTCGTTTTTTGCGGTTCTACCCTACTGATTGTTCACCTTGCGGATCAACTCCTCCAGCTCCTCGATCGAGATCTTCTCCTCGTCGATAAGTGCCGAGACAACCGACTTATACGAGTTCTCGAAATAACGTGTCACCACATTACCCAACACGCCCTTTGAAAACTCCTCCTGCGAGATGATGGGACGATAGCGGTAAGTGTTACCAAAGGCCTCATGGTCGAGAAAGCCTTTCGTCTCGAGTGTGCGCACCATCGTGGAGATGGTGTTAAAGTGTGGCTTGGGATCGTCGTACAGCGCAACGACATCCTTTACGAACATTGCTCCACGCTCCCAAAAATAGAGCATCAACTCCTCCTCTTTGTTGGTTAACTTCTGCATCGCTATATGGTTTTTAGGGTTCTCTACTACAAAGGTAACTAAAAAATTTTCACATGCAACTATTTTTTATAGTTTTTCAACTAAAGAATTTAGTTTACGTGAAAAAAGGCAGATTTTTGGTATTATACCTTAAATATATAGGCACAAAAAAAGACGCACTCCCGTGGGGGAATGCGTCATACTAAAATTTGTTCCTGTTGCTTACTCAGCGGGAGTCTCAGCGGGAACCTCAGCCTGGGGCATTGCGTTCTGCGAAGCTGTAGTGCCTACGTGCTCCATCAAAGCCTCAGCATCCTTCTGCAATGAGCTTGAAGATGTAGAGAAACCATCCTCCATTGAGATGGTAGCCACAAGGCTCAAAGCAACGATCAGGCCTGCCAAAGTCCAGGTAGTCTTCTCGAGGATGTTAGCTGACTCGCGTACACCCATAACCTGGTTAGCAGCACCGAAGTTAGCAGCCATACCGCTCTTGGGGTTCTGAACCAATACGGCCAAAATAAGGATGATGCTCGCAACAAGAATCAATACGATGCAAATTGAATACAACATAGTTTTATACTGTTTTTTAATTATTACTATCTATCTTTGAGATAATCTCTGCAAAGTAAACACTTTTTTCGGGATTTAGCAAACTTAATTTGCGATAAGTTTCTTTTGCCATATCTTTTAGTCCCTGCTGAAGGTATACTTCGGCCAGTTCTTCGCTCACAAATTCGTCATCCTCATCGAGTTCGGGCTCAGTCACAATCTCCTCTGTAACATCACCTTCCTCGGCCACGATACGGCGGGGCTCAGTGCGCAGAAACTTATCAATAATATCATCAGCCGTAACGAGCATAAGGCGCTCAATATCAATCAACTGCTCGCCAACGCTGGGGCGCTCAAGCAGCTCTCCGAGCAGCGCATTTACAGCCACATTTGCCTCCTCTGCGTCGCCCTTAACCTCACTCCAGCGCTCACTGCGCATAAGGCCTTCGACAGCATCGAGCGGGATCTCCAGAGGCTCGGAATCAGCGTATGATTTTTTTTCAATATTTTTTCCCATTTTTCTACCAGTTGGCTGCTGCAGCCATGAAAATATCGGTTACTATCTGATCCACAATCTGCTGATCGAGCTCCGACTGTATATCGGTAAGCAGCTGCTGCGAATCATAATCGGCAAACTGCGAGAAGCTCTGCACGAAAGAGTTCTGCGGCTCCACTACATTGGTAAACTCTACGCGGACGGTGATCGTGAGTCGGTTCAGCTGTGCGTAGTTGTCGCTCGACACCGAAGCGGTGGTTGAGCTATAACCCGTAATCTCTCCCTCGAAGGCGAAGTCGCCACCCTCTTCAACGAGCTGCAGCTTGGTCTGTCGTGAGAACTTATCCTTGAGCGACTCGGTAAGCATCGTGCTGAGCGTGGGCGACACCATAGGGGCGTTATTGGGGAAATAGGCCACGCTGAAGGTCTTTGCCGACTCGGGAATACTTGCACCCGAGAAGGAGTAACCGCCACGCATAAAGATGCATCCGACCATAAACATCGAACACACAACAAGTGCCAAAGCCGAAAATTTATATGCTATCTTTTTCACCACTTAACAATTTCTAAAATTCGTCATCACTTATACCCAAATCCTTGATGCGGCGATAGAGTGTACGCTCCGACATAAAGAGTTCGCGCGCAGCATCACGCCTACGGCCGTGGTTATTCTTCAACGCACGCAGGATCTGCTCACGCTGCATATCGGCCTTGGTGAGTTCACGGTGCGGAACCTCCACAACCTCCTCGCTCTCGGTGTAATCCTCAACGGGCGCAATCATCGACGAGGGCAACAGGCCTCTCACCTCATGCGAGGGTGCAGGATGCTGTGCCGTGTGCATCAACTCCGAGAGCATACGCTTCACGTCGTTGATATCGCTACGCATATCGAAGAGTATCTTATAGAGCAACTCACGCTCCGACGAGAAATCATCACCTCCACCCATATGTCCCATCGTTGTAGGGGCCGACGTAGTGCCTGCCGATAGGTACGAAGCCAGTACATCGGCCGTAATCAAACGGCTCGACTCCAGCGCCGACATCTGCTCGGCAACGTTCTTGAGCTGACGCACATTACCACGCCAATAGTGATTCTGCAGCATCTGTCGTGCGGCATCGTCCAACTGCACGGGCGGCATCTTATACTGAACGGCTACATCGGCGGCAAACTTACGGAACAGCAGGGGTATATCCTCCTTGCGCTCACGCAGTGCCGGCACCGAGATAGGGACGGTATTCAATCTATAGTAGAGATCCTCACGGAAACGTCCCGACTCAATGGCCTGCTGCAGGTCGTTGTTCGTTGCGGCCACCACTCTGACGTTGGTCTTCTGCACACGTGCCGAACCGACGCGGATAAACTCACCCGACTGCAGCACTCTGAGCAGACGCACCTGCGTAGAGAGGGGCAACTCGCCCACCTCATCCAGGAAGATGGTTCCACCATCAGCCTCCTCGAAGTAACCCTTGCGAGCCTCGGTAGCACCCGTAAACGATCCCTTCTCGTGACCAAAGAGCTCCGAGTCGATAGTTCCCTCGGGTATAGCACCGCAGTTGACGGCTATATACTTCGAGTGCTTACGTGCCGAATAGGCATGGATAATCTGCGGAAAAAACTCCTTACCCACACCGCTCTCGCCCGTAACCAGCACCGAAAGATCGGTCGGGGCAACACGCAGGGCAATACCCAGGGCACGATTCATCGCATCGGACTGACCGATGATACCAAATCGTTGTTTTACCGACATTATATCTACCTCTGCCATATTGTACTACTCGTTAGGTGTGATGTAATCCAGATCGGGGTTGCGTACGCCCTCCTCAGCCGAGCTTGCGGGCTCATCTACAATATCCTTCGCAGGCTCATCGTAAAGGCCCTCGTAGAGATATTGCTGATTCTGCCAATCGTTCCACAAGCCATAAGCCAAAGCTCCCATTGCGATGAGTGCCGCGAGGATAGCGATAACGATGATTACCGAACCCTTGCTGCTCTTGCGCGATGTGGCACCCTCACGACCTGTTACGACCTTGCGGCCCTTACCATAACGCAATCCCTTCACGTAGTCATTCTGCTCGCGGCGACGACGCTTCTCGTCACGGCGCTTATCCTCGTGCTCCTCCGTATATATGACTCTTGCCGGCTCCTCGCGCTTGGGCTCCTCTTTTGCCTCCTCCTTTACTGCCTCCTTGGGCTGCTCAGCTACAGGCTCAGCCTCCATGCGGGGAACAACGTCGATTGTCACCTCATCATCCTCTGCCTCCTCCTCTTCGGGCTCAGTGGTGGGTTCGGGCTCAATGACAGGCTCTATAACCGATGTGATCTCAGCAATATGCTTGGCCATCTTATCGTCAGCATCGCCATCGAGCACATCGCCCTTGGCCGATGTATCATAGGTGAAGGCTACTGTTCCATTCGTAGCTGCACGCAAAACACCAAAGGCTGCGAGTGCACATACTCCACTATGCTCGAGACGGTAGTTCACCTCAAAGACAAAGCGATCGACGAGAGCCGCAGCATCCAGCTCCGACATACCACGCTGCACAAGCTGCGCACGCAAAATGCCGTCGTCACCCTTTATAAGGTTGGAAAAGAGAATAGTCTGCTTGGGCACCTTAACGATAAATGCACCAAGATTGGGCACAACCAGGCGCTTGTTCGACTCAAGATATTTTGCAATTATTTCTACTATCATCTCTGTATATCAAATTTGGGGTAAAGTTACTATTTTTTTTCCTAATAGAAAAATTGCACCTATATATAAAAACAAAAAAGGCTTGAACCTTACGATTCAAACCTTTCTCTCTTACGCTATGCGGGGATTATTACTCCTCCTGACGGTAAGTGTGCTCAACGTAGATAGCGCGCTGCATCTGCTCACGCTTTGTGATTGAGGGCTT
>JAGBYV010000061.1 GCA_017628595.1 Alistipes sp. | reverse complement strand
TTCGTTGTCGCATTGTTGACTGCTCGTCAGCAACACTCTTTGGCGAGGAGATCAAATAAGATACGGCACTGGCAAATCACAGTAGCAAAAATTTCGTGTTCAGTGTCAAAATTTGCATTTCTATCGGGGATCGACGTGATTCCCGATATTTTTTTTGTTACTTTGTAATATGATTGGTCGCACTATCCATATTGGCACCAATATTGCGTAATGCCCACAAACTTTTCTTTTATGCGACACATCCTTTACACTTTAGCACTCTGCCTGCTTATTCAAACCGTAACGGCACAGGAGCAGGACAGTCTTCAGCAAGCACAACGCACGCTTTCAATTGATGAAGTAGTGGTAACAGGCAGCCGTATTGCAACCGATCGTCGTCTTCTGCCCATGACCATATCGGTGCTCGACCGCAAGGAGATAGAGAGCGACAACCGCCCCTCGCTACTGCCCACACTCGTGGAGCAGGTTCCCGGTCTGTTCATCACCTCGCGAGGTGTGATGGGTTATGGTGTATCAACAGGCGCATCGGGCGGCATGTCGGTGCGTGGCGTGGGTGGAGCGCCCACAACGGGTGTTATGGTGCTCATTGATGGTCACCCTCAATATATGGGACTCATGGGACACCCCATAGCCGATGCCTACCAGTCGATGATTGCCGATCGCGTGGAGGTTGTTCGAGGTCCGGCATCGGTGCTCTATGGTTCGAATGCCATGGGTGGCGTGATCAACATCATCACGCGCAAGAGTGCCGAGCGGGGCACACACACCGACCTCAGACTCGGATACGGCTCATACAACACACTTGAGGCCGAGGCTACAAATCGCACTAATCTGGGCCGTTTTACATCAACTGTTACCGCCTCATACAATCGCTCGGATGGACATCGCGAGAATATGGATTATGAGCAGATGGGTGGCATGGCACGCCTGGGTTACGATCTGGGGCGCGAGTGGAGCATCAGCGCCGATCTGAACATCACCCACTTCAACGCATCCAACCCCGGTTCGATATCTTCGCCCATCATCGACAATGACTCTCGCATCACGCGTGGAGCGTCATCCATAGCCCTGCGCAATGCCCACGGTGCACTGAGCCTTTTCCATAACTGGGGCGTACATCGCATCAACGACGGCTATTCGCCCGGTGGCACACCTCTGGACTACCGCTTCCGATCAAAAGATGCCATTACGGGAGCAATGCTGTACCAGAGTTTTTCGCTCTTTGAGGGCAACCGCACAATGGTCGGCGTAGATTATCGTCACTTCGGCGGTAAGGCGCTTAATCGTTACCTTAATGGCGATCCCGACAAGATAATTGCCGACAAGACGATGGACAACGTTGCGGCATACATCGACCTGCAGCAGAGCCTGACCTCGTGGTTTACAATTGAAGCAGGCCTTCGCATGGACTACAACTCGCACGTTGGCACAGAGTGGGTACCACAGGGAGGAGTGTCGGTGCAACTGCCACGCAATATGCAGATTAAGGCTATGGCGAGCAAGGGTTTCCGCTTCCCTACCATTCGCGAGATGTATATGTTCCCACCGCAGAATCCCGACCTCAAGGCTGAGCGCATGTGGAACTACGAGCTATCGCTTCACCAGCAGGTTGGAAGCATATCGTATGGTGTAAGCCTGTTCTACATCAATGGTGAGAATATGATTCGCACGCTACCCGTCGATGGTCGCATGATGAATGTAAATACCGGACAGATAGAGAATCTCGGCACGGAAATTGAAGTAAGATGGCGTACGACAAAGCATCTGACGCTCTCTGCAAACTACTCATATCTGCATATGAAGTATCCCGTTGTGGCGGCACCCGAGCATAAGCTCTATGCCGGCGCAAGCTACAACATCGGTCGCTGGACACTCTCGACCGACGTGCAGATGATCCGAGGACTCATAACGCAGACCTCGCCCGAGATAAGCGAGAATTTCCTCTTGTGGAATGTCGATATAGGAGTGATGGTTGCTCGTCAGTGCCGACTCTATTTGCGCGGCGAGAACCTGCTGGCCCAAAGCTATGAGATAAATGCTGGTTACCCCATGCCACGAGCCACCGTGCATGGCGGAGTGAAACTATCATTCTAAAACAATAGCATATGCAAGTATTAAAATCCTTTCCGCTACATCCTACGCTCTATGTCGACGATGTAGCGCAGATTCTCACACCCTCAATCGAGCGTCACGGCCAGCAGGAGTGGCAGCTTATCGTACAGACAAACGAGCTGCATGGCCATCTGGGCATATACTCAACCATAGGGGCAAAGATGGGGCTCTATGCCCGCGAGCTGCTCCCCTGCCACCATCTGCACATCACATCCTACGCAGGTAGCCGACCACCCATGAGCTGCATGAACGACGGACTGCAGGTGAGCACCGCCTCGACACTTGGGCATGGGCTGATAGGGACGATAAGCGACAATCCTCGCCCCGAGGCACGATTTCAGGCAGATGGGCACACCATTACGCTCCGCCTCAAGCCATCGTATGCCGAACGCATCGCAAGCGACATAGCACAGGGCGAGGCAAAGTGGGGAACAGACTCACCCCACTACTGGGAGTATGTGAGGGCATTGGCTCTGCAATACTGGCTGGAGATGGACAGACGACAGATTTTCGATGTCGTTTCGGACTAAGAGATACGCCACAGAGGCACTTTTTCGTAAAATGCAAAACGTGGCACAGCCTTTGCAACTAAATACAACAACTGCAGCAATAAAGCACTGCTGCAGCGAGGTTTCTTCATTTATTTAAGTTTGGGTTAGTAGTTTATGGAACTTCTAATGTTCCGAGGGTAGGCGGCAGTCGTGAGATTCCCGCCTATTTTTATTTCAGTATCAGCTCCTCCACGCGCACCTTGGGGACATAGTGGATACCATCCTCACGATAATAGGCATGGTTATCATCCTCACCAATGGGCACAAGACGTATATTATCCCTGCCACGACCTATAGCCAGCACCAGCACGGGATCATATGCCAGCGAGAGCTCCTGCTTGACAGCCTTTGCATCGAAAGCACCAATACAGATGCCATTCAACCCTATCTCCACTGCCTGCAGCAGCATGCTCTGCGCCACGATACCCAGATCGACACTCACGTAGTGCGACACAGGCACAGTGGAGCATATCACGATAAAAGCATTGGGTTCCTCGCCCGCTCTCGGCAAATGAAGCTCGGGCAGAGCGCCACCCAGACGAATATGCGGCAACACCTTGTGTTTCTCATCAGAGAGCACCATACGAAAACGCAACACCTGCTGATTGCG
>JAGBYV010000060.1 GCA_017628595.1 Alistipes sp. | reverse complement strand
TCCAATTGCTTTATATCTCGTCGTACGCGGATCATTGTCATTATGGCACAGCAAGAAAGGCCTATGATGAAACCGATGATGAGTCCGTTGGCTTGCAAACCATAGTTAAATGCGAGGATGTATCCAGCAGGAATGTTGATCAGTACGTATGAAACAAAAACAATGGGTATAATAACCTTTACATCCTGCAGGCCGCGTAAGATGCTGATTGACAGTGCTTGCAGACAGTCCGACACCTGGAATAAAGCGATGAAAATCAGCATTGATCCAGCAAGGCGTATAACCTCCTCGTTGGTGGTGAATAGAGTGGGAATTACAAATCTTAGTGCTACGAAGATCATTGCAACGGATACATTCCACATCAGCCCCATATGGTATGCCGAATATGCTGTGTGGCGCAGAGTCTGAAAGTTGCCACGACCATATATGTGCGAGGTGAGGATAGTAGTTGCCGAGCCGATGGCGATGACAATCATAAATGTCACGTTCATCATATTTACTCCAATCTGATAGGCACTCACCGAAGCTGCGCCAAATGCCAGCACCATGATGCCCGCAACGACAAAGGCACTCGACTCCATGAGCATCTGGAACGAGATGGGAACGCCCACTCGTAGAATCTCCCTAACGGTACGCAGACTGAGCATCGAGCGGCGGAACAGATCGCGCGTGTAGCATCGCAGGCTTGGTGAGGAGAAGAATATGGCGAGCAGCATGATACACTGTACGATGCGTGATATAAGCGTCGCATATCCTGCACCTGTAGCACCCATGGGCTTGAAGCCCAGATTGCCGAAGATGAATACCCAATTCAGGAAGATGTTGAGAAGGTTTGAAGTTATGATAGTGTACATAGCCAGGCGAGTGTTGCCAATACCTTCGAGAAACTGCTTGGCCGTACACCATACCATGATTGGGAACAGACTCCATATCAGCGTGTTGTAGTAGGGTAGTGCCGTGGCAATTACTGCTCCGATTGAAGCATCGCCACCCTGTTCGAGCATCAAACCGCCCATAAATGTCAGCAGGCTGCGGCTAGCGAGTAGCAGAATAGTGGACACGATGCCGATAAGAGCAAAGAGTACAGCCCCATTTTGCAGTAATTCGGTGACGTGCTTGCGGTGGTTCTTGGCATAGTGTTCGCCAACCAGCGGAGTGAGTCCGAAACTCAGTCCCATGGCTGAGATGAAGATAATGTAGAAGAAACTCGTCGCAAACGATACGGCCGCCAGCGGCGTTGGATCATCGCCACCATAGTGTCCGACCATTGCAGTGTCGGCCAATTGTACGGCGATTTGTCCGATCTGCGAGAGGATAACGGGAAATGCCAGTCGCAGATTCTCCTTATAGTATGGCTTATATTTGGTGAAAAAGTTCATAACAGTGGCAAATATAGTAAAAAAAGATGCAACGGATAATAAATAAAGATTCTCGTGCGTTATAAAACCAGTTATTCCCTGAATGAGCATTTGTGTGTGCAATAGGTCTAAAAGTTATAATAAGAGTATTTATGGATGCGTGATTGTTCTATAAGTACACTATCTGTTGTAAAATATCGCTTTTTGACTAATTTTGCAGGTGTAAAAGAGAAATAAGTAAAGAAAAAGAGTAAAAATGATACAATATTTTGATTGGTTGCCTCAGCTGGAGGCTTTGGATGGCGTTGAGAGTATCGAGAATGAGATGCTGCTGTTCCGATACAAGGATGTAATGTCGCAATTACTGACGGATATGCCGTTTCATGCCGAAACGATGCGTAACCCACATAAATTCGATTTCTTTATATTTATAAATCACATATCGGGCAGTATCAAGTTGAAGATTGATATGGTGGAGCATGAGTTGAGCAATCCGTTCAATGTCATTAAGCTTGCTCCAGGTCAGATCGTATCATTTGAGCATCAGAATGAGTTCGATGCTATGATATTGTTCCTCTCCAAGCGATTTGTTGAGAATCTCCTGGTTTATGTAAACGGCTCGGTACCATTTAGATTTGGCAAGCAGATCGGGGCTGTTGAGCATTACGAAGTAAACGACAATGACCCCTCTCCCAATATCTTTTTCATGGCCGTGCAGAACTGTTTGCGCGATAAGACAAACCCCTATCGCCTGCAGGTTGTGCAGCATCTGATGATGGCAATGTTCTATGCCTCGGAGAAGGTGCGTGAGATCGATAACGACAACCAGCCGTCGCGCACGAATGCCGATGTGTTGTCAAAGAAGTTTTTGGAGCTCGTCAAGCTTAATTTTCGCAAGGAGCGTCAGTTGCAGTTCTATGCTGACGCATTGTGCATTACGCCGCGTTACCTCTCGCGTGTGGTAAAGGAGTGTACCGGCTCATCGGCAGCCGAGTGGATTGAGCGTTGCGTAGTATTGGAGGCTCGCGCCCTGCTCAAATCGACCAATATGACTATACAGCAGATCAGCGATGAACTCAACTTCCCGTCG
>JAGBYV010000059.1 GCA_017628595.1 Alistipes sp. | reverse complement strand
CAGCCTTGATATCACCTGTTCCACGTGGAGCAGCACGATCCTGAACACGGTCGATAATCACCTTGATAGGCTTCATACCGCCCTTGAAGTAAGGACCTACGGGCGAGCAGAATACAAAGAACATAGCCTCGTGCGAAGCCTTAACGCCGATACCAACCTTTGTACCAATCAATACGGGACGCAGATACAAAGATGCGCCAGACTCGTAGGGTGGTACGAAGTCAATATTACGCTTTACAACCTCGTAGCAAGCCTTAACAAACAACTCAACGGGAGGCACAGGCAGACATAACTTCTGAGCTGATGACTGCATACGGCGACCATTCTCGTCGGCACGGAACAGACGCACCTTGCCATCAACACCGCGGAAAGCCTTCAAACCCTCGAAGCACTCCAAACCATAGTGCAGGCAGGTGGTTGCCATGTGCATGTTAATATACTCATCAGATGTGTACTCCAACTCGCTCCAGGCGCCATCCTTATAGTAAGCGCGAACGTTGATGTCGGTAGGAATATAATCAAAACCCAGATTCTTCCAATCTATATTTTTCATAGCCTTAGTGATTATAAGGTTAATAATTCAATTTGTTCCACGTGGAACTATCCCACGATAGCGCCATTATTGGTCTTATGCTCGGGCGCAAGCAACTCCAGTTTACCGCTTGCATCCTCAGCCATAAGAATCATGCCCTGCGAAGTTACACCCTTCATCTCGCGCGGTGCAAGGTTAACAAGCACCAGCACCTGACGACCAACCAACTCCTCGGGAGTAAAGTGCTCGGCAATACCCGACACGATGGTGCGCTTGTCGATACCGGTGTCAACGGTGAGCTTAAGCAGCTTCTTGGTCTTGGCAATCTTCTCAGCCTCAAGGATTGTTGATACGCGGATATCCATCTTCTGGAAATCGTCAAATGTGCACTCCGCCTTCTGCTCAGTAACATTCTCGGCAGCGGCAGCAGCGGCATTGGCAGCCTTGATGTCGGCCAGCTTCTTGAGCTGTGCCTCGATCACATCGTCCTCAATCTTCTCGAAGAGTAGGGTAGGCTCACCAATAGTGTGACCCTCGGCAATGAGTGACATTGAACCGAGATTATCCCAACCGAACTTCTCTACACCCAGCATAGCGAGGATCTTCGCAGCAGAGAAAGGCATAAAGGGCTCGATAGCGATAGTGATATTGGCAGTGATCTGCAGAGCAATATTCAGAATAGTCTTAACACGCTCGGGGTCACTCTTTACCACCTTCCAGGGCTCGGTGTCGGCCAGATACTTATTACCAATGCGAGCAAAGTTCATAGCATCCTTCAACGCCTCGCGGAAGCGGTAATTCTCAATATTTGACTCCAAAGAAGCCTTGATACCAGACAACTCGGCAATCGTATCGCGGTCATAATCAGTGAGTTCGCCACACGCAGGAACAGCACCAGCGTAATATTTCTTGGTAAGTACCAAAGCACGGTTTACGAAGTTACCGAGGATTGCCACCAGCTCGTTGTTGTTGCGAGCCTGGAAATCCTTCCATGTAAAGTCGTTATCCTTAGTCTCGGGAGCATTGGCGCAGAGTACATAACGAAGAACATCCTCCTTGCCGGGGAACTCATCCAGATACTCGTGCAACCATACGGCCCAGTTCTTCGATGTTGAGATCTTGTCACCCTCCAGATTAAGGAACTCGTTGGCAGGCACATTCTCAGGAAGGATATAATCGCCGTGAGCCTTCAGCATTGAGGGGAAGACGATGCAGTGGAATACGATGTTATCCTTACCGATGAAGTGAACCATCTTGGTCTCCTCATCCTTCCAGTACTTCTCCCAGTCGGGTGTAAGATCCTTAGTAGCAGATATATAGCCGATAGGTGCGTCAAACCAAACGTAGAGAACCTTACCCTCCTCGCCCTCGACAGGCACAGGGATACCCCAGTCCAGATCGCGGCTTACGGCACGAGGCTGCAGACCTGTATCGAGCCACGACTTACACTGGCCATAGACGTTTGACTTCCACTCCTTATGACCCTCCAGGATCCACTCACGAAGGAAAGGATCATACTGATCCAAAGGTAGATACCAGTGCTTAGTCTCCTTCTTCACGGGCACAGCACCCGAGAGTTTCGATGTGGGGTTGATAAGCTCATCGGGTGAGAGTGTCGAACCACACTTCTCGCACTGATCGCCATAGGCACCCTCGCTCTGGCAGCGGGGGCAGGTACCTACGATATAACGGTCGGCAAGGAACTGTTTAGCCTCCTCGTCGTAGTACTGCAGAGTGGTCTTCTCGATGAACTTACCCTCATCATAGAGCTTTTTGAAAAAGTCCGATGCCGTAACACGATGAGTGGGTGATGATGTGCGCGAATAGATGTCGAACGACATACCCAGACGATAGAAGGCATCCTTGATGATTGCGTGATAGCGATCGACCACATCCTGAGGAGTAATACCCTCCTTACGTGCTTTGATGGTGATGGGCACGCCATGCTCGTCGCTACCGCAGACCGAGATCACATCGTTACCGCGCAGACGCTGATAACGGGCATATATATCCGACGGAACATACACTCCAGCCAGGTGGCCGATATGCACAGGGCCATTGGCGTAGGGCAGAGCCGAAGTGATAAGATATCTTTTAAACTTTTTCTCTGACATATTTTTATTGATTTACTTTATTTACAAAACAAATTCAAAATAAAACACTACCCACCAAGGCACATAGTCAAGGAAGGTAGTACAAAAATACAATATTTTCATGCAAATTGCTCCTTAACAGGGATATTTTTTAATATAGGTGATTTATTTTTTACTCTGAAAATCTACTCCGCCACACCCTGGTCAGGTCGGGAGCGGATCATCGACCACAAAACACCCTTTTAAAACCACTTTTAAGACAAGATAAAGCGATAAAACCTCCCGCTTAGGCGAGTTATCCACCCACGCCGTAGAGCCGCTATTTTCTCTCTTTTTACGCGCAACCTTTTTCTCTCTTTTTATATATGTTCTCACCCCTTAATGCCACACAAAAACTTTTGGTCAGAGTAGTGGAACATCAAGGCAGATGCT
>JAGBYV010000058.1 GCA_017628595.1 Alistipes sp. | reverse complement strand
AATCTATCTCAATACCCTTTACGTGAAACGATGAGGGCTCGTCGCAGGGCACAACCTCCACATCGTCGTACAAGCCCTTGACGGGAATCATCACCGTTGAGAGGTCGTGATAACCATCCTCGCGGCGGCGCAATACATCCAGTCCGATGTTGATCTTGCAGTTTGCTTTCAGTATCATGGTTGTAGTTTTTCGATCTTGTCAATAATCTCCTCCGCTGCGGCCCTTACCGTGGGGCGTAGCGAAGTGATGCGGCTCTCCCAGTCACCAACGGAGCCGTCGCAGCCATCGCTCACGATCTTTGCCATGTAGATGGCAGGACACTCAGCCTTATGCAGCGATGCGTGTAGGCGCACAGCCCGCACTATGGCGTAGGCTTCCATGTCCATGCAGTCGTATGGGGCAAGTAGTTCGCGCTGGCGCATGGGGGTGTCATCACCTATGAAGTTGTCGGATGATACGATGCTGCAACCCTCCACTCCCGTGTTCAGCTGCTCGGCGGGGGTGAAAAACAACCCCTGGGGATCGATATACACATCGCCCTGCCATGCCGCTGAAGGGAATAGCGTCGAACCAAACGGATGGCGAAATGAACCGCATGTGCCCACGTTGATAACGTGTTTGTATTCGCCTTTGGACAGAGCCTTCATCGTGGACTCGAAGGCGTTGAGTTTGCCCATGCCGATAAAGCATACGTCGCAACGCTCGGCTATGGCCGCTATGTTGTCGGCACCCATCTCGGCCTCGAGGGCTATGAGTAGAAGTATCTCTTTTGCCATATTTGCTCTGTTTTGCAATGTCGCGATGTGGATTGCCTCCGTTTATTGATTCATTGTTGCGAGGAACTCCTCGTTCGACTCGGTCAGTCCCATCTGCTTTTGCAGGAACTCCATAGCCTCTACGGTTGTCATCTCCGAGAGGTACTTACGCATAACCCATGTGCGGTTCATTACATCACGCGAGAGCAGCAGATCCTCTCTTCGAGTTCCTGATGAAATGACATCCACGGCAGGGTATACACGCTTGTTCGAGAGCTTGCGGTCGAGCTGCAGCTCCATGTTACCTGTACCCTTGAACTCCTCGAAGATCACCTCGTCCATCTTCGAACCGGTGTCAATCAGAGCTGTGGCGATGATGGTAAGCGAGCCCTTCTCCTCTGTATTTCGTGCGGCACCGAAGAAACGCTTGGGCTTGTGCAGTGCATTGGCATCCACACCTCCTGAGAGAACCTTACCCGATGCGGGCTGCACAGAGTTGTATGCACGTGCCAGACGTGTAATGGAGTCAAGGAAGATAACCACATCGTGACCACACTCTACCATGCGCTTTGCCTTCTCCAGCACCATCTCGGCTACCTTCACGTGGCGTGAAGCCTGCTCGTCAAATGTCGAAGCCACAACCTCGGCCTTAACGTTGCGGGCCATCTCGGTAACCTCCTCGGGGCGCTCGTCAATCAGAAGAACGATCATATATACCTCGGGGTGGTTGTCGGCAATGGCATTTGCGATTGACTGCAGTAGCATTGTCTTACCCGTTTTGGGCTGTGCTACGATCAGTCCGCGCTGACCCTTGCCGATGGGAGAGAAGAGATCTACGACACGGTTTGACAAGGAGTTGTGTCCCTTGCCTGTGAGGTTGAACTTCTCGCTGGGGAAGAGAGGAGTCATATACTCAAATTGTACGCGGTCGCGGATATACTCGGGCTTTAGGCCATTGATCTCGTTCACACGAATCAGCGGGAAATACTTCTCGCCCTCCTTCGGTGGCTGAATGACGCCGCTGATTGTGTCGCCGGGTTTTAAGCCGAAGAGCTTGATCTGTGAGGGTGATACATATATATCATCGGGTGAGTTCAAGTAGTTATAGTCGGCCGAGCGCAGGAAGCCATATCCGTCGGGCATAACCTCCAGTACGCCCTCGCCTGTAACCTCACCAGCAAAAATCTCTCTTACTGGAGCCTCGTGGCGGGGGTGGTGTGCATGCTCCTTACGCTGTGCGGGATGCGCTTTGCGAGGCTCCTCCGTGGGTGCAGGCTCTGCCTCAGTGGTGGGAGCGTCCTGCTCTGCCGGTGCTGACTCTGTGGTCTGCTCAGCCTCGGCCTCGCGTGCTGCGCGCTCCTCCATCTCCTTTACAGCCTTGGGCTTGCGACCTCGGCGCTTGGGCTGGGGGGCAACTTCTGTGGGTGTAGCATCACCCTTAACCTCTTCTGCTGCGGGAGTTGGCTCCGATGTCACCTCTACGGTTGCAGGTGTGGCGCTCTCCTCGGCCTGTGTGGAGCTCATGCGCGGACGGCGACCACGCTTGCGGGGTGCCTCCTCCACGGCAGGAGCAGGGTTGCTTGACTCCTCTCCATTGGCAATACGGGTAATGGCAAGGAGCAGATCCTTCTTCTTGAGCGAGAGATCGGTAATGCCCAAAACCTTACCTATCTCACGCAATTCTGCTAAGGTCTTACCTTCAAGTGCAGTTAAATCTTGCATATTGTGTACGTTGTTTATGATTCACTGATTGTAAAATAACCGAACGATTATTTTTCGAATGACTCTGCAAAGATAATACAATTTTTCACGCTTGCAAATTTTTGCTTTACGTGTAAATAAAAAACCGCCCTTTCAAAGGACGGTTTGCGGTGTTATTGCATATGCTTTGGTTTTGTGGTGAGTGTTTTTATGAAGTAGTCGAGAATCTGCTGACGCTGCGCCTCCGAGGGAATGAGTATCTGGTAGCGGCCATTCTCATCGTCACGCCACTCTGTGACGCCTTCTCCGACAACTTTCACCTCCCCCTTGCCGCTGAGCGTGAAGCCCTCAAAGTCGGGGTGGCAGGCGTAGAACGTTGAGATTACATCCCATGTAGGACGGTCGTAGGGCATCTCGAGATATGCCTTGTAGCCCTCAACCATGGGGTTGTCGCTCCATGCAAAATCCTCGGCTATGCTCTTGCCCGGATACTGTATCTGGTCGCCAAGCGTCCAGGGTACGATAACCATGGGTCGGGGCGAGTGGTCGAAGAAATATTTCGAAGCCTCCAGATCGTTCCATACGTTGTACTCGCGGAAGTTCTCCTGCACGAACTCGCCGGCCATAACAGAGAAGTATTTTACCTTCTTTGCCACGAGCTCCTCGCCTGTGAGTGAAGAGTATTTGTCGGGCTGGCTCTGAAGTAGTTGTGCCATGGTGGTCGAAAAACCTACGGTGACAATCACCACCGAGCCATCCGCCTGCTCCGACAGAATGCGGCGATACATCTCCACAGCCTCCTCATAATTAGGGTTCTCTGAGCGTTTGAACATTGGTGAGCCATCTTCTTTTTTCAGCAGCGCAACCTTTGTGCAGTAATCCACACAATCCATATCCGTGACGCAGGCAGTATTCACACCAATGGGAAGCGTAGGGTAGCCATACCAGTGACGCATGATATCGATATACTCGGCAGAGTGGGGATTATTCTTGTGAACGCTCACGGCCAGAAGATTGATATTTCCCTGATCCATATTCTTGAAGAGCAGGTCGAGGGCCATCGCATCGTCGATGTCGTTGCCCATGTCCGTCTCAAATATAATAGCCTGAGGTGTGGGCTCCGCCTTGGGCGTGATGCCGCAGGCGCATAGAAGACAAGCAGTAAGGAGTAGGAATAGCTGTTTCATGGTGTAAAAGAGTTTGGTTT